>NZ_JBSGEZ010000075.1:0-34377 GCF_053603155.1 Nocardia sp. NPDC004260
CTTTCTGTCGCAAGGAGACATGATCAACCAAGGGCTTCACCCATGATCACCCGGGGTATTGAAAACCCAGCCCAGAGGTTAAAACTCAAGCTAGGACTCCGCTGAGCGACGTCCAACCCACGCCGATTCAAAACGGACAAAAACGGAGTGGCTGACTTATTGCCGAGGTAGCGGCGGCGGGCGCTAATGGAAAGAGCCGGGCCACTGAGTGAGTCGGGGCGCCCTCCCCCCGGTGTAGAGAAACAATCTCCACGAAACCAGGAGGCATCGCCGTGCCCACAATCACTTCGATCACCCCCACCTCGGGCCCCACCACGGGCGGCACCAGCGTTACGATCGCGGGCACCGGATTCACCGGTCCGCTGACCGTGCGGTTCGGCTCCACCGCAACGACTTTCACCATCGACTCCGCCATCCAGATCACGGCCGTCGCTCCCGCCGGGTCGGCCGGTGCGGTACAGGTGACGGTCAGCGATTCGGGTGGGACCAGCAACGGTGTCACCTACACCTATCTCGCCGTCCCGGCTTTGACCTCCATCGCCCCTGGCCAGGGGTCAACCGCCGGCGGGACGTCGGTCACGCTCACCGGGTCGGGACTGACCGGTGCCACTGCCGTCACTTTCGGCACCACACCGGCGACTTCGTTCACCGTCGACTCGGATACGCAGATCACGGCCGTCGCCCCGGCGGGCACGGGCATCGTGTCGGTCACCGTCACCGCTCCGGGCGGCACCAGCAACGGGGTCACCTTCATCTATGTCGTGGTGCCCACCATCACGGCGGTCTCCCCTGCTTCGGGTCCCGCATCGGGCGGCAACAACGTCACGATCTCCGGCACCGGATTCACCGGCCCGCTGACCGTCCGGTTCGGCAGCACCGCCACGACCTTCACCGTGGACTCCGCGTTGCAGATCACCGCCGTCGCTCCCGGAGGTGCGGCCGGATCCGTGCAGGTCACCGTCACCGGCTCGGGTGGCACCAGCAACGGCGTCACCTACACCTACGTCTGATCGAGACAGCCAACGGGCCGTCGCCGGGAACCCGGCGGCGGCCCGATCGCGTTCAGCGCCTGACTCACTGCGAGCTTCTCGTAGTCCCTCTCGAGCAGGCCGTCCCGCGGCAACAGCAGGATCCTTCCTTCACACCGGCGACCGACAGCGGCCACATGCCCGGAAGCCCACGCTCCGTGGAGGCCAGGCACCGACAGTGACTGCGCGCGAAGGGATTCCGTCCACAGGAGGCACGGTTCGGCAGCAAAGGCGACAATCCCGGCCTGTCATGTCGGCGAGAACAACTCCGGGGCAAGGCCCGACGATGCGCTCCCGGCGCGGTACCCGGCGCTGGTCAACACGTGGCAACAATCTGGAAAACGGACAAAAACGGATCATCCTACACGTTGCCGACACGCTGTTCCTGGGGCATAACGGAGTTAACCGATCCAACACCAGCTTCGGGCACCCCCGCTTTCGAGGAACCAGCAAACAGAGAGGCAGCGCCATGCCTACATTCCTCTCCCCGTCCTCGGGACGGCACGCGCTGGCTTCTCGCGCCACGGCGGCGACCGGGATTCGAGCGGACAGCACCGGTTCGGTGCGGGCGAAAGCATCCCACCACGAACCGTCCTCCACCGCACACGGGTTCAACTAGATCCACTCGCGGCGGGATTCCACGACACCGACACGGTCCGAACTCGCGACCGTGCCCCAACAGACCCCGACACCTGGGTGCGGCGCACAGTTCCCCAGTCATCGGGCTTCGAGACGGCCGGCGGCACCGTCGATGCCGCAGCAAGAAAGAAAGGAAAGAACCGATGAACAAAGTAATCACGTTCCTGCACAGCGAGCCCGTCCGCGCATTGTTGTACCCACTGCTGGTCGCGCTGATCGGGTACGGAGTCACCAAGGGCGTTGTCTCGTCCGACCTCTCCGGATTCGTTCTCGCCATCATCGCGGCGGCGCTGGGCCTGCCCGCTGTCGAGTCGGCACGCCACCGGGTCAGCCCGGCGCCACCGGACAGCGGTGAACCAGCATGAAAGCGACCAAGGAGAAGACCCGCCACGACCCCTTCGAGGTGGTGCTGTGCGCTGTCTTCGGCGCCTCGATGGTCTTGCAGTGCGTCTACGGGCCGCCACCTGATTCGGCGACCGCGGCCATGCCGTCGGGGCTCCGGACGCTGTGGCTGGTTCTCATGCTGATCGGCTGCGCCACGACGCTGGTCGGTCTGTTCGCCCGGCACGTCTGGGGGTATCTGATCGAGCAGGTCGGTCTCGGGGCGCTCGGCTGGTCCCTGGTGGCCTTCGGCGCGCAGCTGCTGCTGTTGCAGCTCGAGAACCGAAGCCTCGGCGCGTCCACGTTTCTCGGCGGTCCGCTGCCGATCGCGCTGGGCGTCGCGTTCCTGTGGAAGCGCCGCCAGGTGCTGCAAGACGTGCGGACGTTGCACGCGGTGAAGGTGAGGGAGGCGCCATGAACCTGGTACAGCAGTCGCCGCTCTTCGCCGCGCTGGTGCTCATCGCCAGCTCATCGGCGCTGTCGGCGGCGGTGACGGCGTGGTTCAAGCGCGGCGACGTCGACGCCAACATGACCAAGACGAAGGCCGACGCGGCGAAAGTCCTCAGCGATCTCGCCATTTCGCAGACACAGCAGATGTCCGAGCAGATGGGCGAGTTCCGCATGGCGCTGCGGGCACACCGGGAGTGGGATCGGAAGATGGTGGCCCGGGTGCGGCAGGCGGGCATCGAATTCGACGATCCGCCCGAACTGTTCCTGTGACGCGGACAGGAGCTCGACGAGCGGGACACCGCGGGGCCATTTCCAGTGGTCGCCGAATGTTCGCGGCTCTCCGCGCTCCGGTCGCCCGCTTCGCGTCGGCAAATAATCGGCGGCGTCGTGACGCCGCCGAAAACTTCGCTGCCACAACGCGTGCCAAGTAGTTGACTTCGCAAACAGACACGCCGCCGCCTATCCGAAAACGGACCAAAACGGATTCCAGACATGTTGCCAGCCCCCGTGTCTCGGAGTGAGATGGAAACCAGCCGGGCCATGGAATTGTCGGCGCCCCCGGTGACAGAGGAACAATCACCACGGCAAAAAGGAGGCAGCGTCATGCCTACCATCACCTCTCTGTCCCCGACATCGGGACCGACCACGGGTGGTACGAGCGTCACGATCACGGGCACCGGATTCGGCGGTCCCACCACCGTACGATTCGGCAGTACCGCAACCACGTTCACGCTCGATTCCGCCACCCAGATCACTGCGGTAGCCCCCGCCGGTTCGGTCGGCACCGTGCAGGTCACCGTCACCAACTCGGGCGGGACCAGCAACGGGCTCCCATACACCTATGTCGCCGTTCCCGCGTTGAACAGCATTACTCCAAATCAAGGGTCCACAACCGGCGGAACCACGGTCACGCTGAATGGATCCGGCTTCACGGGCGCGACCGCGGTCACGTTCGGCAGTACACCGGCGACTTCGTTCACGGTCGTCTCCGACACGCAGATCACGGCCGTCACTCCGGCCGGGACGGGGATCGTTCCGGTCACCGTGACCGGTCCCGGCGGCACCAGCGGCGCAGTCCCCTATACCTATGTCGTGGTCCCCACGATCACGTCCATCTCGCCGACTTCCGGTCCCACCGCGGGCGGTAACAGCGTCATCATCACCGGTACCGGGTTCACCGGCCCGCTGACGGTGCGATTCGGCAGCACCGCGACGCTTTTCACAATCAACTCCCCGACTCAGATCACGGCCGTCGCGCCCGCCGGGACCGGCACCGTGCAAGTCACCGTCACCGGATCGGGTGGAACCAGCAACGGCGTCGCCTACACCTACGCCGCTGTGCCCACGCTGACGAGCATCGCCCCCAGCACCGGGCCGGTGACCGGCGGCACGACAGTGGTTCTCACCGGAACCAATCTGACCGGAGCTACAGCGGTCACCTTCGGTGGCACACCGGCGACTTCGTTCACCGTCAACTCCGCCACCCAGATCACCGCCGTCGCACCCGCTGGAACGGGAACCGTATCGGTCAAAGTCACCACACCGGGTGGGACCAGTAACGGCGTCGCCTACACCTACGTCGCGGTGCCCACCCTCACCACGTTGGTCCCGAACAGCGGACCGGCCGCGGGCGGAACAACGGTGATTCTCACCGGAACCAACCTGACCGGAGCCACATCGGTCACCTTCGGTGGCACACCGGCGACTTCGTTCACCGTCAACTCCGCCACCCAGATCACCGCCGTCGCACCCGCCGGAACCGGAACCGTATCGGTCACCGTCACCACAGCGGGCGGAACCAGCAACGGCCTGCCCTACACCTACATCCCTGTTCCCGCCCTCACAGCGGTAGTGCCGAACGTGGGTCCGGTGTCGGGCGGAACGACGGTCGTTCTCACGGGAACGGGACTGACGGGAGCGACAGCGGTCAGCTTCGGTGGCACACCGGCGACTTCGTTCACGGTCAACTCCGCCACCCAGATCACCGCCGTCGCACCCGCCGGAACCGGAACGGTATCGGTGACCGTCACCACACCGGGTGGAACCAGCAACGGCGTCGCCTACACCTACGTCGCGGTGCCCACCCTCACCACGGTGGTCCCGAATGTCGGACCGGTGTCCGGCGGAACAACCGTCGTTCTCACGGGAACCGGACTGACCGGAGCGACAGCGGTCAGCTTCGGTGGCACACCGGCGACTTCGTTCACCGTCAACTCCGCCACCCAGATCACCGCCGTCGCACCCGCCGGAACCGGAACCGTATCGGTCAAAGTCACCACACCGGGTGGAACCAGCAACGGCGTCGCCTACACCTACGTCGCGGTCCCCACGCTCACCGCGTTGGTCCCGAATGCGGGTGTGGCAGCTGGCGGGACGACGGTCGTCATCACCGGCACCGGGTTGTCGACAGCTACCGCGGTCGCCTTCGGCGGCACACCGGCGACTTCGTTCACGGTCAACTCCGCCACCCAGATCACCGCCGTCGCCCCCGCCGGAACCGGAACCGTATCGGTCACCGTCACCACAGCGGGCGGAACCAGCAACGGGCTGCCCTACACCTACATTCCGGTTCCCGCCCTCACCACGGTGGTGCCGAATGTCGGCCCGGCCGCGGGCGGAACAACGGTCGTCATCACGGGAACCGGGCTGACCGGTACCACCGGGGTCGACTTCGGCAGTACACCGGCGACCTCGTTCACGGTCGACTCCAATACGCAGATCACCGCCGTCGCACCCGCCGGAACCGGTACAGTGCAGGTCACCGCCACCACATCCGGCGGAACCAGCAACGGCCTTCCATACACCTACATCGCAGTTCCCACGCTGACGGCAGCTGTCCCGAATGTGGGCGTGGAAGCGGGCGGTACGATCGTCGTTCTCACCGGGACGGGGCTGACCGGAGCCACAGCGGTCGACTTCGGTGCCACCCCGGCGACCTCGTTCACCGTCAACTCCGCCACCCAGATCACCGCCGTCGCACCCGCCGGAACCGGAACGGTGCAACTCACCGTCACCACAGCGGGCGGAACCAGCAATGGCGTGGCCTACACCTACATTCCGCTGCCCACCCTCACCACGGTGCTGCCGAATGTGGGATTGGAAGCCGGTGGGACGATCGTCGTCCTGACCGGGACGGGGCTGTCCACCGCCACCGCGGTCACCTTCGGCGGCACACCGGCCACCTCGTTCACAGTGCTCTCCGATACGCAGATCACCGCGGTCGCACCCGCGGGGACCGGCACCGTACAGGTCAGCGTCACCACCGAAGGAGGTACCAGCAACGGAATCGCCTACACCTACCTCGGGGTTCCCACATTGATCACGGCGCTGCCGAACGTGGGGTCGGCGGCGGGCGGGACGACGGTCGTCATCGCCGGAACGAACCTGCTCGGAGCCACCTCGGTGGACTTCGGCGGCACACCGGCGGCGTCGTTCACCGTCGACTCCGCGCTCCAGATCACGGCGGTCACACCCGCCGGGACGGGCACCGTACAACTCACCGTCACCACTGCAGGAGGAACCAGTAATGGTCTTGCGTTCACCTACATCTGACGGCTGAAGCGGCTGGGCCGTCGGCAGGCTGTTGCCGGCGGCCCAGCCTCGTCGCGGTCGAGCGACTACGACACGAGTCTCCGCCACCGTGGACGGAGGCTGCAGGGGTTAAGGGGGTTTCGTTGGCGACCGTACTCAAGATGCTGCTGGCGGAGCGGCATCTCAAGAGTCATCACGATTTTCTGGCCGCGTACGACCGGTGCGCGGCGCGGCTCGATCCGCCCATCCCGCCCGGGCACGGGCCGGCGAAGGCGCAGTACTACCAGTGGTTGTCCGGGCGCATGATCGGGCTGCCGCGCGACTACCACTGCCGAGTGCTGGAGCGGATGTTCCCGGGCTGGACCGTTGAGGGATTGTTTCAGATGGCCAACTCCGCACCCATCGACATCCCTTCGCAGGGAACGGGATTTTCCGGCGTCGAGGCCTCACTCGAGGCTTTCCTGGGCGCCGAGATGATCACCACCGGAACGACGCTGGTGTACTCGGCATTCGAGTTGGCACGGCCCGCGGCGCAAGCACTTCGAGCGGCGGGCATCGGCCACCAGCGTGTGTTTCAGAAGCATGGCGGCGCATTCGGGAACCGATACGTCGACCTACCGTCGGTGGTGGCGGAGAACGATCTGCGGGGATTGCTGTACGTGCTTTCCTTCCTGCAACGCCACACCAGCATCCCGGTCGACGTCCGCAGCGACCGCGATCTCGTCGCGCGCCGCGACCGCCCGTGCATCAGCTTCGGGCTCACCGGCAACGACTGCCTGCGGTTGTATCTGGACACCGTCGAGCGTCCGCTGTTCACCGTGCGCGACAGCGTCGCCGAGGACGGTTTCCGTTCCGTGCATCTGCGACTGGCCGACGGAAGCGGGTACGACTCCGGCGACGACCGCAACATCGGCGTCGTCGCCCGGGTACGCCCGAGCCCGGATCGGCATCCCGGCCGCTACTGGATGCATTGCGGCGGTTTGGGTCCACGGGGCACCGCCGGAGCGGGGTGGTATCTGGCCCACTCGTGGGGGGCTCTGCAACAGCGTGCCGGTGATCACGACTTCGTCGCCGTCATCGGTGTCGACCAGTACTCCGACCACACGGTCAGCTTGGAGCATCTGCTGATCGGGCCGGCCGCCGGTGAATGACGGTGTGCGCGGCGACGCGTCAGTATCCGGGTGGCAGCGCCGCCAGCATGTCCCGTGTCACCGCGACGGCGTTGTCGGAACTGCCCCCTTTGACCAGCAGCGTCGCGAAAGCGAGGTCGCCACGGAAGCCGACGAACCAGGAGTGCGACCCGCCATCCACTTCGGCTTCGCCGGTCTTGCCGTAGACCTCGCCCTGATCGGCGATCCGCTCGGCCGTACCACCCAGGACCACCTTGCGCATCATCGTGCGCAATCCCTCGATGACGTCGGGAGCGAGGGCCGGACGGTCGCCATCGACCTGGGTGGGCCGCCCCGCGATCAGGTACGGCACGGGCGCCGAGCCGTGCGCTACGGTCGCCGCCATCAGCGCCATGCCGAACGGGCTGACCACCACTTTGCCCTGACCGATGCCGTCCTCGGTGCGCTGGATCAGGTCGTCCGAGGCGGGCACCGAACCGGTGGTCGTCGGCAGCCCCACCACCGTATACGTGGGTCCCACACCGAGCTTCGCGGCGGCCTCGTGCAACGCGGGACCGGGCAGATCACTGGCGAGTTTGGCGAACGAGGTGTTGCAGGACCGCTCATAGGCCGTGGACATCGGCACATTGCCGACGGTGAACAGGTTGTAGTTGGGGATGGTCCGCTCCCCGATAACGATTCGGCTCGGGCACGGCAGCACCGTGTCCGGGGTCGCGAGACCGTTCGACATGGCCGCGGCGGCGGTCACCGTCTTGAACACCGAGCCGGGCGGATATTGGCCGATCGTGGCGAGGGGGCCGTCCCGATCGGCGGCTTTGTTCTGCGCGACCGCCAGGATCGCGCCGGTGGACGGGCGCAGCACCACCATCATGGTCTGCTCGGTACGCGCTTGCACGGCACGCTGTGCGGCATTCTGCACGTTGCGGTCGACGCTGAGCGAGAACGACGGCGCGGGTTGCGAAGGCACCTCCATCAGGACATCGGTGTCGGCGCCATTGGCGTTCAAGGTGACCACGCTCCACCCCGCTTTGCCGTCCACTTCCGCGATCACCGTCTTACGCACTTGGGTGAGCAGATCGGGCGCGAACTCCCGATCGGTGGCGACCAGATCCCACTGCTGGGTCAACGTGACGCCGGGCAACCCGATCAGATCGGTCGTCACCTCAGCGGATTCGAGGTCGTTGAGCAGCGCGACCGTGTAGGCGCCGTGCGCGGCCTCCGCCGCGTCGAGAATCGACTGCGGCGTCAGCGACTTGTCGAAACGGTACAGCGCGGCGGAGAGCGCGGTGGCCACACTTTTCGGATCGGCGGCGTCGGCCGCTACGAACGCGACCCGGGAGACCTTGCCGGGCACCATGATGTCGCTGCCGGACTGCTCGTTCACCCGCGCCCGCGGCGGCGGCTCGGATCGCAACGCCATGGTCTGGGTGTCACCCAGTTTGGGATGGATGTCGGAGGAGGTCCAGCGGACCATCCAGCGCCCGTTGCTGCGTCCCATCTGCAACTGGCCCGAGTACTTCCAGGTCCGGTTCTTCGGTAGCCGCCACTCGTAGGTGTAGTCGACGGTCGCGGTGTCACCGGTCACGCGCGCCGCGCCGGTGCGCGCCGTGAGCTGTTCGGCCTGGAGCTGATTCCACGCGGAACGCAATGCGGCGTCTGCCTTTTCCGGCAGGTTCGTGAGGTCGGCGGCGACGCTGACCCGGTGCTCGGCGAACGCTTTGACGAACGCGTCCGCGACGGGGACCGGCCCCTGCGGCTTGCTCGCACAACCGGCGGCAGCCACCGTGAGGGCCGCGACGGCGACCGAGAGAAGCATCCGAGTGGACATCGGCACCGATGGTAATAGTCACTGATGGGCAAACGCCTGCGGCACTCCGGGATTCGCCGCGGAGTCGGCCACGCTCAGTCGACCAGCACGGTGGCGAAAGTCGCGATCTGCCGGAACCCGACGCGGCTGTAGGCGCGGCGAGCGATCGCGTTGTAGTCGTTCACGTACAGGCTGGCAGTGCGGCCCGAGGCGACCACGGCGTTCGCGACCGCCGCGGTACCCGCGGTGCCATGCCCCTTCCCCCGATGATCCGGGTGCACCCAGACGCCTTGGATCTGGCCCGTGCGCCGGGACAGCGAGCCGACCTCCGCTTTGAAGACCACTTCCCCGTCCTCGAAACGAGCCCAGGCGCGGCCGGATTCGATCAAGCTCTGGATGCGGCGGCGATAGCCGCGTCCGCCGTCACCCGCGCGCGGATCGACGCCGACCTCCTCGATGAACATGGCGATCGCGGCCGAGAGGTAGCGGTCGAGTTCGTCGCGACGCACCCGGCGTACCTCCGCGTCGGGCGTGGCCAGTGGTGGCTGAGCCAGTGCCAGCAGCGGTTGTTCCCCGCGTAGCTCACGTTCCGGACCCCAGTGCCCGGTCAACATCTCCCACAGCGGCAACGCCAGTTCCCTGCGCCCGACGACCGAGGAACAGACGCGGGGCCAGCGCATAGCGCGGTCGGCGAACGCGCGCAGTGCGTCCCGATCCCCCAGCAACGGCACCAGGTTCGCACCCGAGAAACACAGCGATTCCGACGGACCGCCCCTGCTCCACAGCTCCCCTTGGCCGCACCGGTTGTCCAAACCGAACTCTTGCAGGCGGGCCGCGACCATGCACGAGGCGACCGGATCCGCATCCAGCACACGTAGCACCTGAGCAAGATCCCGATTAGCGAGCTGCCGCGCAGGGGCGTATTTGGCCCGTCGCGCCGGCTCCAGCAGACTCCGCACGATGACAGCCTGCCACGAACCGGCGCTATGCGGTATGACTAAGCCGAAAGCGCTGGTAGGCGCGTCCTCAGCCGACGGTGACGACCGGTTCGCCCGCGCCCGCGTCCTCGCCCATCTCCTCGGCGATGCGCATCGCCTCTTCGATCAGCGTCTCGACGATCTGTGCCTCCGGAACGGTCTTGATGACCTCGCCCTTGACGAAGATCTGGCCCTTGCCGTTGCCGGAGGCCACACCCAGGTCGGCCTCGCGCGCCTCACCGGGCCCGTTCACGACGCAGCCCATGACGGCCACTCGCAGCGGCACCGCCATGCCCTCCAGGCCCGCGGTCACCTCGTTGGCCAGCGTGTACACGTCGACCTGCGCGCGCCCGCAGGAGGGGCACGACACGATCTCGAGTTTGCGCGGGCGCAGGTTCAGCGATTGCAGGATCTGCCCGCCGACCTTGACCTCCTCGGCGGGCGGCGCGGACAGCGAGACGCGGATCGTGTCGCCGATACCCTCCGCCAGCAGCGCGCCGAACGCGACCGCCGACTTGATCGTGCCCTGGAACGCGGGGCCCGCCTCGGTGACGCCGAGGTGCAGCGGGTAGTCGCACTGCGCGGCCAGCTGCCGGTAGGCCTCCACCATGATCACCGGGTCGTTGTGCTTGACCGAGATCTTGATGTCACCGAACCCGTGCTCCTCGAACAGGCTCGCCTCCCACAGCGCCGACTCGACCAGCGCCTCCGGCGTGGCCTTGCCGTACTTCTCCATCATCCGCTTGTCCAGCGAACCGGCGTTCACGCCGATGCGGATCGGGATGCCCGCCGCACCCGCGGCCTTGGCGACCTCCTTGACCCGGCCGTCGAACTCCTTGATGTTGCCGGGGTTGACCCGGACCGCGGCGCACCCGGCGTCGATCGCGGCGAAGATGTAGCGGGGCTGGAAGTGGATGTCGGCGATCACCGGGATCTGGGATTTCGCGGCGATCGTGGCCAGCGCGTCCGCGTCCTCCTGACGGGGGCAGGCCACCCGCACGATGTCGCACCCCGACGCGGTCAGCTCCGCGATCTGCTGCAGGGTGGCGTTCACATCGTGCGTCTTGGTCGTGGTCATGGACTGCACCGAGATCGGGTGGTCGCTGCCCACCCCGACATTGCCCACCATCAGCTGGCGGGTCTTACGCCGTGGAGCGAGCACTGCCGCGGGGGCGGTCGGCATCCCCAATCCGATTGTGCTGGTCACCTTCGGCTGCCTACTTTCGTCGTGTCCGGCCGGTTCGGTGCCGAGTCTAGCCGTGGCGCGCGACGCCCACCCTACGTCGCCGGTCACACCGCCTGATCGGCGGCGCCGGTCAGAACAGCTTGATCGGGTTCACGATGTCGGCGGCCAGGGTGAGCAGCATGTACGCACCGCCGATCACCACCACGACATAGGTCGCGGGCAGCAACTTCAGGTAATTCACCGGCGCACCCGGCGCGAGTCCCTTCCAACCGCGGATGGTGTTGCGGATCTTCTCGTAGATCACCACCGCGATGTGACCCCCGTCCAGGGGAAGCAACGGCAGCAGGTTGAAGATGCCGAGGAAGAAGTTCAGGCTGGCCAGCACCAGGATGAAAACGTTCCACAGGCCGCGTTCGGCGGTCTCGCCGCCGATCTTGCTGGCGCCGTACACGCTGACCGGGGTCTCCGGATCACGCTCACCTCCGGTGACCGCGTCCCACAGCGCGGAGACCTTCGCGGGCATCTCGGTCAGCGAGTCGACCGTGCGCAGGAACATGTCGCCGGTGAACCCGGCGGCGGCGGGGACAGCGCCCAGCAGGTCGTATTGCACGGGGTCGTAGCGCTCGGGCGCCACGCCGACGGCGCCGACCACGCGGCCCTCGCCACCGCCCTCGGGGTAGCGCACGACCCGCTCCGGGGTCACCGGAATGGTGAGGGTGCTGCCGTCGCGCTCGATGAGGTAGGTGAAGGGGCCGGTCTGTTTCTGGGTCTCGGCCTGGAACTGCCGCCAGGTGTCCACCTTGACGCCGTTCACCTCTTTGACGATGTCACCGCGCCGCAATCCGGCGCGCTGCGCCGGGCCCGTGCCGGTGCAGGACTCGGACGAGCCGTCCGGCTTCCCTTGCGGCACGCAACTCATGACCCCCAGCGCGGTGGCGGGGGGTTCCTTCAGATTGGGCAACCCCCAGCCGACAGCGAGCACCACGATCAAGATGAAGCCGAGGACGAAGTTCATCGCGATGCCGCCGGACATCACCACCAGCCGCTTCCAGGTGGCCTGGCGATACATGGCGCGGTCGAGTTCTTCCGGGCGCAGTTCGTCGAGCGCCGTCATGCCCGCGATGTCGCAGAAACCGCCGAGCGGAAGCGCCTTGAGACCGTATTCGGTCTCGCCGCGGCGGAACGAGAAGATCTTCGGCCCGAATCCGATGAAGTACCGCCGCACCTTCATGCCGGTCGCCTGGGCCGTCCACATGTGCCCACATTCGTGCAGCGCGATCGACACCGTGATGCCCAGCGCGAACAGCACGAACCCCAACGCGAACACCATTTGCTCTACAGCCCTCCTGCGTATGCGCAGCTCGAATATCCCGCACGCGCGCGTCCGCTCCTGGCCGCGAGCACTCTGACCACTCTAATAGGTGCTGCCGGACCTAGTCCGTCTTCAACCCGCGCACGGCCGGAGCGAAGGCGGAGGTACGCCTAATAGGTGCTGCCGGACCTAGTCCGTCTTCAACCCGCGCACGGCCGGAGCGAAGGCGGAAGTACGCCTAATAGGTGCTGCCGGACCTAGTCCGTCTTCAACCCGCGCACGGCCGGAGCGAAGGCGGAGGTACGCCGTCGCTTCGCGCGTCCGATCCGGCGCCGAAGGGCGTCAGCCGCGTACCCGGGCGGCGGCGAACTCCCGCGCCCAGGTGTCCGCGGCGAGGACTTCGTCGAGCGATTCCGGCTCCGCGCGCCACTGCTGGGCCGCCTCCACCGCGGCGGCCACCGTGCCGACGATCTGCGGGAACCGGATAACGCCGTCCAGGAAAGCCTGCACCGCGACCTCGTTGGCGGCGTTGTAGAC
Organism: Nocardia sp. NPDC004260; assembly: GCF_053603155.1. Taxonomy (NCBI): domain Bacteria; kingdom Bacillati; phylum Actinomycetota; class Actinomycetes; order Mycobacteriales; family Nocardiaceae; genus Nocardia; species Nocardia sp. NPDC004260. The sequence goes on from NZ_JBSGEZ010000075.1 coordinate 12,979, forward strand.
CGCGGTGACACTGCCGCCGGCCTCGCCGGCCGCGCGGGCGAGCTCGACCGCGGGGAAGACGTCGTTGTCGACCGGTTCGAACGTCCAGGTGGACGCGGTGCCGAAATCGCAGGCCGGGGCCGCGCCGGGCACCCGGTCCGGCCAGCCGAGCGCCAGCGCGATGGGCAGCTTCATGTCCGGCGGGCTGGCCTGGGCGAGCGTGGAGCCGTCGGTGAAGGTGACCATCGAGTGCACGATCGATTGCGGGTGCACGGTGACGTCGATGCGGTCGTAGGGCACGCCGAACAGCAGGTGCGTCTCGATCAACTCGAGTCCCTTGTTCACCAGGGACGCCGAGTTCAGGGTGTTCATCAAACCCATCGACCAGGTGGGATGCGCTTTGGCCTCGGCGGGCTCGACCGACTCCAGCATCTCGGCGGTCCAGCCGCGGAACGGGCCGCCGGAGGCGGTCAGCACCAGCCGGTCGACCTCGTCGGCGCGACCGCCGCGCAGGCACTGTGCCAGCGCGGAGTGCTCCGAGTCGACCGGGACGATCTGTCCGGGGACGGCGGCGCGGGTGACCAGGGAGCCGCCCGCGACCAGCGATTCCTTGTTGGCCAGCGCCAGGCGCGTACCGGACTGGAGGGTGGCCAGGGTCGGCTCCAGCCCGAGCGAGCCGACCAGGGCGTTCAGCACGACGTCCGCCTCGGTGCGGCGCACCAGCTCGGTCACCGCGCCCGGGCCGCCCAGCGGCAGGTCCAGCCGCTGGGCCGCGGCCGGATCGGCCACGGCCACATTGCGGGTGCCCGTGGCGGCCATCTGGGCGGCGAGCAGCTCGGTGTTGCCGCCGCGCGCGGCGAGTCCGACCACCTCGAAGCGGTCGGGATTGGCGGCGATCACCTCGAGCGCTTGGGTGCCAATGGATCCGGTGCTGCCCAGCAGCAGGACTCTCACGATGTCGGACACGCCTTCATTGTGTCCTACCTCGGGAACGTGTTCGACCGGCGCGGGCCGACTTACAACGACGCACCGTCGTATGTCACGATATGCGGCAGCAGCTCATCGAGTGCGTACCGGAATCTCGGTACAAGTAACAGCTAAGGAGCGATCGTGGCCGCCACGGAACTCGAACACGTCGAAACCGAGCGCGTCGTCACTCGCGTGGATCCCGCCGAAGTTCCCTCCGCCGCTTGGGGCTGGAGCGGCGAGTCGCGTCGTACCTTCCGGATCGCGGGCTGGATCGTCGCGCTGATCCTGCTGGCCATGCTGGTCGGCAACCACAAGGGCAAGATCGAGGACATCTTCCTCGTCGGCTTCGCCGTCCTGATCGCGGGCATCCTGATCCGCGACTCGGTGCTCCAGCGCAAGCCGCGCTAGCCGAAAAGTCGTCTCGCACAATTTCATTCGTCCTGTACCGCGGGCTGCGGCCCGGTACCGTGTGCGTCCGAGGTCCGCGTCCCAGCCGGGTCGCGGACCTCGGTTTCTGTTCGCACGACTACTTAGGACGCAATGATCAAGATCTGTTCGGCCGCCCTGCTCGCCGCGAGTGCGTTCGGCTCGCTGCTGTTGTCGCCCGCCGCTCCCGCGTATGCCCAGTCACCGGCGTGCGGCGCGGCCGTCGACGCGATCAACGCCGCCATCGACGAGTCGGGCGGGAATCTGGACCCGACCGTGCAGCAGTCCCTCGCCGCCAAGCTCTCGGCCATCCAGGCCGACGGCGCGGAGAAGGAAGCCATCGCCGCCTACGCCCGCGCTCTGACCGACGACAAGGTCACGAGCATGGACGCCGCGACGGACGAACTGAACCGAGTCTGCAAGAGCTGATCGCCGGGCGGCGCGAAACCGGGGCCGGGTTCGCGCCGTCGCCGGACGGATCGCTAGCGTCCGCGGCGTCGGGCAGGTTTCTTCTTGGCCGGGGCCGGACGACCAGCCACCTTCTTGGCCGGAAGCTTCTTCCGCGACTCGTCCTTGTCGGCTCGGGCCTGGCTGCGGGAACTGCGCTCCGAACGGCCACGGACGACGCCGACGAACTCCTCGACCAGATCCGTGGTGCGGCCGGCGGGCCAGGCCAGCGCGACCTCCGTGTCGGGAACGTCGAGCATCGGACGGTAGACGAGGTCACGGCGATGATGCAGGCGAGCGAGCGAGTGCGGCACGATCGCCGCGCCGCCGGCCGCCGCGACCAGCTCCAGTGCGCCGCCGACCGCGTCGACGTCCGAGGTGTCCTGGAGACGCTCGTCGGCCAGGTCGGCCATGCGCACCTCGTCGAACACCGACAGCGGGTGTTCCTTCTGCACCACCACGACCGGGACCTCACGGTAGAGCGGGATCGCGCTCATGCCTTCGCGGTCGATCGGCAGCCGGACGAAGCACATGTCCACGCTTCCCGCACGTAGAGCCGCCTCCTGATCCGCCTGCGCCAGCGCGCTCACCTCGAGCGGGATGTCCGGGAACCGCTCGGCCCAGATCCGGGTCCATTTGGACACCGTGACGCCCGGCACGAAACCCACCCGCAGGACGGCCGATGCCTCCGGCTCGTGCCGCTGCGTCGCCGCCTCGGCGCGCGCGATGATCTCGCGGGCCCGCTCCAGCAATTCGCGGCCGTCGTCGGTGAGCTGGGTCGGTTGCGCACCGGGCACGAAAAGCTTTGTGCCGAGTTCGTTTTCCAAGTCGATGACGGTATGGCTGAGCTTCTGCCGCGAGATGTGCAGCGCCTTCGCCGCGCGCGCGAAGTGCAACTCCTGCGCGACCGCGACGAACCAGCGCAGGCGCACGACATCGATCGACTCCAACGGGCTCATTCGTGGAAGCGTATGCCACCGCGCGGTCGGGCCCCGCCGCGCCGCCCAGTAAGCTGGGTCGGTGAGCCCGGACAAGAAACCGCAGATGATGAAGCCGTTGACGGCGGCGAACAAGCTCGGCATCTACCTTCCGGCCGCACCCGAGGAGTTCCGCAGCGCGCCGATCTCGCGCACCCAGCTCGACGCGCTGCGCGACGATCCCCCCGAATGGCTCACCGAACTGCGCCGCACCGGCCCGTTTCCGCGCGATGTGGTGGCACGCAAACTCGGCGTCTCCAACACCGGCTTGACCCGCGCCGGGGTCTCCGACCACCTCACGGTCGACGAGATCGACGCCCTGCTCGCCGACCCGCCGGAGTGGCTCGTGCGCGAGCGGGAGAACTACGCCGCGGTCCGCGCGGAGAACGAGCGCATCAAGACGAAGGAAGCCGAACGTCGCGCCGCCACCAACCGTCCGGCGAAGAACCGCGGCTAGCGCTTCCGTCGGTAAAACGCTCGCCCGGCAATGGGCGGCGCGAGGCTGTGCCGCCACCCATCATGCGAGTATTTCAGTTCTCCGCGGCCAACTGCCCGCAGGCGGCGGCGATCTCTTGGCCGCGGGTGTCGCGGACCGTGCAGGGCACGCCCTTGGCGTTGACGCGGCGGACGAACTCCTGCTCGACCGGCTTAGGGCTGGCATCCCACTTGGAGCCCGGAGTCGGGTTGAGCGGGATGACGTTGACGTGGACCCGGGAGCCGAGCGCCTTGTGCAGCTTCTCGCCCAGCATGTCCGCGCGCCACGGATGGTCGTTGATGTCCCGGATGAGCGCGTATTCGACCGAGACTCGGCGGCCGGTCTTGTCGGCGTAGTAGCGGGCCGCGTCGAGCACCTCGGCGACCGGCCAGCGGTTGTTCACCGGAACCAGGGTGTCGCGCAGTTCGTCGTCGGGCGTGTGCAGCGAGACCGCGAGCGTCACCGACAATCCCTCGTCGGCCAGTTTGCGGATGGCCGGAGCCAGCCCGACGGTGGAGACCACGACATTGCGCTGGGAGATACCGAGTCCGTCCGGCGCGGGCGAGGTGATCCGGCGGACCGCGGCGACCACCCGCTTGTAGTTCGCCAGCGGCTCCCCCATGCCCATGAAGACGATGTTGGACAGTCTGCCCGGCCCACCGGCCACTTCCCCGTCCCGCAGCGCGGCGGCCGCGGCACGCACCTGGTCGACGATCTCCGCGGTGGACAGGTTGCGGTTCAGCCCACCTTGGCCGGTGGCACAGAACGGGCACGCCATGCCGCAACCGGCCTGGCTGGAGATGCACAGGGTCGCGCGATCGGGGTAGCGCATGAGCACGCTTTCCAGCAGCGTGCCATCGCCCGCACGCCAGAGCGTCTTGCGAGTCTCCCCCTCGTCACACGCGACATGCTTGACCACGTCGAGCAGCGGCGGGAACAGCGCCTCGCCGATCTTCTCCCGGACCGCGGCGGGCAGATCCGTCATCCGCGCCGGATCGGCCTGCAATCGCGCGTAGTACTGGCGAGCGATCTGATCGGCACGGAACTTCGGCAGGCCCAGCTCCTCGATGGCCGCGCGCCTGCCATCGGCGTCGAGGTCGGCGAGATGACGCGGCGGCATGCCACGGCGCGGAGCGTCGAAAACCAGGGGCAGGGAGACGGTCATAATTGTTCCATTCTCCCATCCGCGGCAGACACCCCCGCACTCGACCACATACGCACGGCTCGACATGCCCGGTTCGTCCCGAGGAAATGCGTGCGGGCCTGATAGCCGTCGGCCATGATCGAGATATGTCCACGCATGCCGAACACCCGCCGGAACCGGATCCGGACCTGTCACAGCGTCAGCGCACGACGCCCCCGGGCGCCCCGCCGGTCGTTCCGCCCGCCGTCCCGGCCAAGAAGTCTCTCGCCTCGCGCGCCGGTTACGCCTGGACCGGACTCGTCGCAGGCGTCTTGATCCTGGTCCTGTTGCTGATCTTCATCGTGCAGAACCTCGAGCAGGTCCAAGTGCACTTCTTCTTCTGGGACTTCTCGCTGCCACTCGGCGTCACCGTGCTGCTGTCGATGATCGGCGGCGCGCTCGTCATGGCCTCGGTGGGCGGCGTGCGCATCCTGCAGCTGCGCCGCGCGGCCAAGAAGGTCTGACGCGCCGGATCACAGCAGCGTGGAAAGCACCAGCCAGGAGACGAACGCCGACGGGAGCATGGAGTCGAGGCGGTCCATGATGCCGCCGTGGCCCGGCAGCAGCGTGCCCATGTCCTTGATGCCGAGTTCGCGCTTGATCTGCGATTCGATCAGATCGCCGCAAGTGGCCACCAGCACCAGGCCGACGCCGAGGACGACGCCGATCATCGAGTTGGCATCCAACAGGAGCGTCACCGTGAGCAGACCGCCGATCACACTGAACACCAGCGAGCCACCGAAACCCTCCCACGACTTCTTCGGGCTGATCGAGGGAACCATCGGATGCTTGCCGAACAGCACGCCCGCCACATAACCGCCGACGTCGGAGCAGACCACCAGGATCATGAAGGTCAGCACCCGCAGGTTGCCGTCCGGCTCGAGCAGCAGCAGGGTGGCGAACGAGGCGAGCAGCGGAATCCAGGCCAGCGTGAACACCGTGATAGCGGTGTCGCGCAAGAAGTTTCGTGGAGCTGTCCGTAAGCCGTGGTCGAACAGCCGCCACGCCATGCAGATCAGCGTAGTCGCGGCGAACGCGCCCGCGACACCGCTGGCGCCGTACGGCCAGCCCAGCCAGAACACCGCTTGGCCGCCCACGATCAGTGGAATCCGCGGGACGAGCACATCGGCCTCGCGCAGGCGCTTGGCGACCTCCCAGGTGGCCACGCCGACGCCGGCCGCCGCGACGCCGATGAACACCTTCGGCACGAACAGCAGGATCGCGATCAGCGAGAGACCGAGGCCGAAGCCGACGGCCAGCGCGGCGGGCAGATTGCGACCCGCCCGCGAACCACTCGAGGCGGGTGCGGTGTGCGCCGCGGCGGGATTCGCGGGACCGCCTAACCGTTCATAACCGGAAGCACCAGCATCGTGCGCGTGCTGTCGCGTCACATCGGCTGTTCCGTTCACCGGCGGCTCCTCTGCCGCACCGGTCGCGGCGGCGTTCTCGGCCACGATTGTCCCGTCGCTCAACTCGTCGTTCCGTTCGTCCCCCGCCCGGGCGGGCCTCGGCGCTGTCACGGGCGGCACTCGCGGTGACTTGGGCCTCCTCCGGGCCCGGTCACGCCTGCCGACCGATCCGCGTCAGACCTCGAGCAGTTCGGCTTCCTTGTGCTTGACCAGTTCATCGATCTGGCCGACATACTTGGCGGTGGTCTTGTCGAGTTCCTTCTCGGCACGCCCGACCTCGTCCTCGCCCGCCTCGCCATCTTTCTGGATGCGGCCCAATTCGTCCATCGCCTTGCGACGGACATTGCGAATGGCGACCTTGGCGTCCTCGCCCTTGCCTCTCGCCTGCTTGGCGAGCTCACGACGGCGCTCCTCGGTCAGCTGCGGCACCGAGATGCGGATGATGTCCCCGTTGTTGGTGGGGTTGACGCCGAGATCCGAATTGCGGATCGCGGTCTCGATCGGCCCGAGCTGGGCCGCCTCGTAGGGCTTGATCACGACCAGGCGCGGCTCCGGCACCGTGATGCTGGACATCTGGGTGATCGGGGTCGGCGATCCGTAGTAGTCGACCACGACCCGGGAGAACATGCCCGGATTCGCGCGACCGGTGCGAATGGTTCCGAGATCGTCCTTCGCCACCGAGACGGCCTTCTCCATCTTCTCCTCGGCGTCGAAGAGCGCTTCTTCAATCACGACCGTTTCCTCCACAGCGTCGTCATGTCATGATCCGCGGTCCGCGGGTATCAGGACCGAACCAGTGTGCCGATCTTCTCACCGGCGACCGCGCGGGCGATATTGCCCTTGGTCAACAAATTGAACACCAGAATCGGCATCTGGTTGTCCATGCACAAGCTGAAGGCGGTCGCGTCCGCGACCTTGAGGTCGCGCTCGATGACCTCTTTGTGGGTGATCTCGGTGTACATGGTCGCGGTCTCGTCGACGCGCGGGTCGGCGGTGAACACTCCATCGACCGCCTTGGCCATCAAGACCACGTCCGCGCCGATCTCCAGCGCGCGCTGCGCGGCGGTGGTGTCGGTGGAGAAGTACGGCATGCCCATGCCCGCTCCGAAGATGACCACGCGGCCCTTCTCCAGATGCCGCTTGGCGCGCAGCGGAAGGTAGGGCTCGGCGACCTGTCCCATGGTGATCGCGGTCTGCACCCGGGTGTCCACGCCTTGCTGCTGCAGAAAGTCTTGCAGCGCAAGGCTGTTCATCACCGTGCCGAGCATGCCCATGTAGTCCGAGCGCGCGCGTTCCATGCCGCGCTCCTCGAGTTCGGCCCCGCGGAAGAAGTTCCCGCCGCCGATCACCACGGCCACCTGGACGCCGGTGGCGACCACCTCGGCGATCTGCTCGGCCACCGTCTGCACCACGTCCGGGTCGAGTCCGACCTTCCCGCCGCCGAACATCTCTCCGCCGAGTTTCAGCAGTACCCGGCGATATCCTGGGCGATCGGTCCCCGGGTCCGTCATGGGTCTCCAGTCTCCTTCGGCGAGGGATTGTCGTTCTTCCGGCGATTCGTTGCTCACGGCAGGCGCCTGTGACGTAGAGCAAGGCAGAGCGGCATCTATCCTGCCTCATTCGGTTGGAGCGGCAGCAGAAGGCCCCCCGTCAACCGGCGTTCGTTCGGTCGGCGGGGGGCCTGCACGCTGAAGGTGCGGCGAAACTCAGTTCGCGCCGACCTCGAAGCGGGCGAAGCGGGTGACAGTGACGCCGGCCTCGTCCAGCAGAGCCTTGACGGTCTTCTTCGAATCGGTGACCGACGGCTGCTCGAGCAGCACGACGTCCTTGAAGAAGCCGTTGACCCGGCCCTCGGTGATCTTCGGCAGCGCGGCCTCGGGCTTGCCCTCCTCGCGAGCGGTCTGCTCGGCGATGCGGCGCTCGTTCTCTACGAGATCGGCGGGAACCTCGTCGCGGGTCACGTACTTGGCCTTGAGCGCGGCGACCTGCATGGCGGCGGCGCGAGCGGCCTCGGCCGCGGCGTCGCCCTCACCGGTGTACTCGACCAGCACGCCGACGGCGGGCGGCAGGTCGGAGGCACGCTTGTGCAGGTAGGTGGCGACCGGGCCGTTCAGCGAGATGACGCGGCGCAGCTCGAGCTTCTCGCCGATCTTCGCGGCGAGCGCCTGCACAGCCTCATCGACGGTCTTGCCGCCCAGGTCGAGGGCCTTCAGCGTGTCCAGGTCGCCCGGCTTGGCGGACGCCGCCGCGGCGACGACCTGCTCGGCCAGCTGCTGGAACTCCGCGTTCTTCGCGACGAAGTCGGTCTCGGAGTTGATCTCGACCATGACGCCGTCTTTGGCGGCGACCAGGCCTTCGGCGGTGGTGCGCTCGGCACGCTTGCCGACGTCCTTCGCGCCCTTGATGCGCAGCAGCTCGACGGCCTTGTCGAAGTCACCGTCGGTCTCGGCCAGCGCGTTCTTACAATCCATCATGCCGGAGCCGGTCAGCTCCCGGAGCCGCTTCACGTCGGCAGCGGTGTAGTTCGCCATTCTCGGCGAGCCTCCTTTGGAGAAGTGTGGATGTTGACAGCGGCGATCACGCTGGCACTGGCTCGTGATCGCCGCCGAAACAGCTGGTTACGAGTCCGCTCAGGCCTCGGCGGAGGTCTCTGCGGCCTCGGCGCCGGGCGCGGCCTGCGCGAGCAGCTCCTGCTCCCACTCGGCCAGCGGCTCGCCCGCGCCCGCCTCCGGCTTCTCGTCGCCCGAGGACAGACCGGCGCGCGCCTGCACGCCCTCGGCCACCGCGGAGGCGACGACCTTGGTCAGCAGGGCGGCGGAGCGGATCGCGTCGTCGTTGCCCGGGATCGGGTAGTCGACCAGGTCGGGGTCGCAGTTGGTGTCCAGGATCGCGATGACCGGGATGTTCAGCTTGCGCGCCTCGCCGACGGCGATGTGCTCCTTGTTGGTGTCGACGACCCAGATGGCCGAGGGCACCTTCTGCATGTCGCGGATACCGCCGAGGGTGCGCTCCAGCTTGTTCATCTCACGCGTCAGCATGAGGATTTCCTTCTTGGTGCGACCCTCGAAGCCACCGGTCTGCTCCATGGCCTCGAGCTCCTTGAGGCGCTGCAGACGCTTGTGCACGGTGGAGAAGTTGGTGAGCATGCCGCCCAGCCAGCGCTGGTTGACGTAGGGCATCCCGACGCGAGTCGCCTCGGCCGCGATCGACTCCTGGGCCTGCTTCTTGGTGCCGACGAAGAGGACGGTGCCACCGTGGGCGACGGTCTCCTTGACGAACTCGTAGGCCTTGTCGATGTAGGTCAGCGTCTGCTGCAGGTCGATGATGTAGATGCCGTTGCGGTCGGTGAAGATGAACCGCTTCATCTTCGGGTTCCAGCGCCGCGTCTGGTGTCCGAAGTGTGCGCCGCTGTCGAGCAGCTGCTTCATGGTTACGACAGCCATGGCTCCCGTATCTCTCTTTCGTTTGCCGGTTGACGCAGCGAATCGGCGATCCGCTGCCCTGGCGCCACCCAATCGTCGGACCCGACCACGAAGGTGGGGACCAGCCGGCGATTCCCTGTTCCGAACACGCTGCCGCGAACCCAATTTGTCTCGAGCTCGATTCGAACAGCGCCGCTATGAACAAGCACGGTGGCGCGCGAAGTCGGTCCATGCACGCACAGACCGCTCGATCAGTTTACGACCTCGGAGCACCAGATCTAAATCGGTCCGATCCGAAGCCTCCGACCAGGCGGAACGGCGGCTTTCCACAGTCGAGCGGGTTATCCCCATTCCACGGATCGAGCCCTCGGCGACGCCGGAACCGCGGAAGGGTTGAGCCATGAAACCGATCTCCACCGCGACAACCCTTCTGATTCCGCTGTTCTTCGCGCTCGGCATTGTGACCGCGCCGCCGGTCGGGGCCGAGACGCCTGCCGCGAAACCCGGGCTCGGGGCGTGCACTGGCTCCGTCTGCCTGCCGTCCCTGTCCGGCCTGCCGCGTCGCGCGCCGCTGCCCTTCCGGCATGCCGGACTCGGTGGCGGTGGGGACGACCGGCATGAGACGAGTTCCGTCTCCGGTAGCGACCTGTGCGCACCGCCCGCACCCCTCTGCGGGTCGTAGTCGACCCTCCCAGCGCGGCGCGAATGACCAGGTCGAATGCGATGCGGCGGCGGTCTTCTTCGGCGCTGGCTCTCGGCATCGCCGCAATCGTCGCGGCGGCGCCGACCGCGACAGCCCGACCCGAAGGGCGATTCGACTGGCCCCTGCAGCCGCGCCCCGCGGTGGTTCGGCACTTCGACAAACCCGCGCAGAACTGGCTACCGGGGCATCGCGGGGTCGATCTGGCAGGCGCCGAGGGGCAAGCTGTGCTCGCGGCGGGAGAGGGGATCGTCATTTTCGCCGGAACGGTGGCCGACAAGCCGGTCGTTTCCATCGAACACCGCGGCGGGCTGCGCACGACATACGAGCCCGTTCAAGCCGAAGTCCCCGTGGGAAGGCGCGTCGGACGAGGTACCCGGATCGGCACGCTGGAGTCCGGGCACCTGGGATGCGTGGCGGTGTGTCTGCACTGGGGAGCCCGCGTCGAAGGCGGTCCCCACCGCAACCGTGAGTATCTGGACCCCCTCGGGCTTCTGCGTCTCACTCCCCTGCGGCTCAAGCCGGTGCGCCCCGTGCCCGGCGTCGGATGATCCGCCGCGTCACAGCGCATCGGTCGGCGGCGTCGTCGCCTGGGACCGGCGTGTCGGCGGCACAAGATGGCCAGACTATGGGCCGTGGGGTGAAGATCAGGACATGGCGGATGGGCTGGAGCCGTTCACGTACTCCGAACTCGGCGCGACCCGGGGTGGGCCGCCGGAGGGCTATCACGGGTTACGGCTGCGGCGGCGCATCGGCCGGGGACGCGCGCTGTTCGAGCAGGCGGGGGCCCAAATTCTGGCTTACGGCGTGCAGAAGGGCACCGGGATCTTCCGATCCGCCGATACTCCGACGGCCGAGCTCGGCACCACCGTCACCGTGCGGCTCGGAGTCGGTCCGTTCGGGATCACCGCTCCGTGCCGCGTGGTGTACGTCCTCGACGAACCCGACCGACGGGGTTTCGCGTACGGCACCCTGCCCGGGCACCCGGCCTCCGGCGAAGAATTGTTCGCGGTCGAGTACGACTCCGCCGACGACATGGTGTACGGGCTGATCGTCGCGTTCTCCCGCCCAGCCACCTGGTACACCCGGCTCGGTGGACCCGTTATGCGGCTGACCCAGCGCTTCGTTGCGGGCCGATACCTCGCGACATTGCCGACGTCCGATTGAGCAATGCCGCAACGGCCGTATGTTCGGAATGACCCAAAACGGCTTCGTATCAGAACTTTTGATCAACCAGCAGGGCAGCGACGACGGGGCGATACTGTTCCGGTGACCGGCGAACCCGAAATGGCCGAGAGTCCTGTGAATTTCCCTGTGGACAGCGATCCGGCCTCGCCCATTTACAGCGAGGCACTCGACAGCCGTGCCGAGATCCAGGAGATCATCGAATCTTCTCGACTGATGGGCGTCGAGTCCCTTTCGTTCGACCAGATGATGACCTACATCACGGCGAAGCGCGAATACCAAGCCTCGGCCTATGCCGACACCGAGGCCGTCGACCGAGCTCGGCGCGATCATGAGCTGCAGGCGGAGTCGCGGCGCACCGAGCTGATCAAAGAAGAGGCGGAGGCGAAGAACAAGATCCTGGAGGCGCGCTACCGCGCAGGACTCGCCGCCGCGCTGGTGGCGGGCACGGTGGCCGGAGTCATGTTCGGCATCGTCAAAGGTCTGCCCGCACAGGAACTGACGCAATACCTTGCGCCGGTGTCGGGCCTCGCCGGGATCGTGGTCGGCTATTTCTTCGGCCGCGACGCGAGATGAGAAAAGCGCGAACTACGGTGTGACGATCGCGAAATCGGGGTCCGGGGCGTCGAAGATGTCGACCAGTTCGGCGAGCTTGGTGACGTCTCCCTCGATGACGATGTCGCCGGCGGCCGCCGCGACGCCGAAGTCGTCACCGGCCAGCAACACGCGGATCAGTGTTGCCTTGGCCAGCGTGAAGGTGGCATCGGCTTCCGGCAGGGACATGCCCGGAGCGACGTCGAAGTGGGTGAGGCGGCCGTTGCGCAACTCGAGCCGGTGGGTACGGTCCTGGTCGGTGAGGATCCAGTCCGTCACCAGGCGGTGATTCCACGCCTTCGGGCCGTCGACGCGCAACGCCAGGGCGTCGAAAATCTGGTCGATGGACAGCGCCGCCGCCATCGTGGGCGAATCGGTCTTGGTGGGCGTGCCGAACGAGCCGTAGCGCAGTTCGTAGGCGCCGCTGAGATAGAAGTTGCGCCACGTGGCGTTCTCCGCGCCGTAGCCCAGTTGCTCGAAGGTACTGGCCTGCAATTCTTTCGCGCCGTCGTTGTCCGGATCGGCGAATATGACGTAGTTGAGCACCTGCGCCACCCAGCGGTAGTCCCCGGCGTCGTAGGAGGCCCGCGCTTTGCGGAGCACTTCGTCCGCACCCCCCATGAATTCCACGTGCCGCCGAGCGGATTCGACCGGCGGATGCTCCCACAGATGTGCGGGGTTGCCGTCGAACCACCCCATGTAGCGCTGATAGACAGCCTTCACGTTGTGACTGACCGAGCCGTAGTACCCGCGCGCGTGCCAGGCCTCCTCGATGGCGGGCGGGAGGGCGACCAGCTCGGCGATCTCCGCGCCCACGTAGCCCTGGTTCAGCAGGCGGACGGTCTGGTCGTGCAGATACCCGTACAGATCCCGTTGCAGCGAGAGGAACTCCACCAGGCGGTCGGTGCCCCAGGTCGGCCAATGGTGCGAGGCGAAGACGACGTCGGAGTCACGGGCGAACAGGTTGATCGCCTCGGTCAGGTATTTCGCCCAGACATGCGCGTCACGCACCAGCGCGCCGCGCAACGTGAGCACGTTGTGCAGGGTGTGGGTCGCGTTCTCCGCCATGCACAGCGCGCGACGGTCGGGGAAGTGGAAATTCATCTCCGCGGGCGCTTCGGTGCCGGGCGTGAGCTGGAAGACCATCCGTATGCCGTCGATCGTCTTCTCTTCCCCGGTGGCGGTGATGTCGACGGTCGGGGGGACCAGCGTGACCGTGCCGACCGACGTGGTCTGGCCCAGCCCGGAGCCCACCGCGCCCAGCGGACCGCGCGGTAGCACGGCGCCGTACATATACCCCGCACGGCGCGCCATCGCCGTGCCCGCGTAGATGTTCTCCGCCACCGCGTGTTCCAGGAATCCGGCAGGCGCCAGCACCGGGCAGCGTCCCGTCTCGACCTCCTCGGCGGTGATGACGCCGCAGGCTCCGCCGAAATGGTCGGCGTGCGAATGCGTGTAGATCAGACCGGTCACCGGGCGGTCGCCACGATGCGCGCGGTAGAGCGCGAGACCGGCCGCGGCGGTCTCGACAGAGATCAGCGGATCGATCACGAGGACTCCGGTCTCGCCTTCGACCAGCGTCATATTGGAGATGTCGAAACCACGGATCTGATAGATGCCCGCGCAGACCTCGTACAACCCCTGTCGCACCGCGAGGCCGGACTGCCGCCACAGGCTCGGATGGACCGAGGGCGGGCAGGGTTCGCGCAGGAACGAATAGGAGTCGTTGTCCCAGACGACGGTTCCGTCTTCGGAGGTGACCACCCCGGGATCCAGCGCGGCGACGAAGCCTCGATCGGCGTCGGCCAGATCGGTCGTGTCGGCGAATGGCAGCGCGGCGGTCGCACGCTCGTGCTCCGCGACGATGAAGCCGCTCGGCTCGCTCGCTGTGCACATTGTCGTCCTCCTGTCGTCTCGGCCAACCTTGCTGGGCCGCCACCCGGTCAGGGCAGCGGTTCGAGAGAACCGGCCGCCGCGGCGGCCAGCGCGACCACGACCACGGCCGCGGCCGTCGCGGCGACGACGCGACCACCGTGGGCGTACCGGCCTCGGCGAAGACCGCGGTTGCGCAGATAACAAGCCCCCGTCAGCGCCGCCATCGCGATCGCGGCGCCGATGGGCGCGACCGCGGCCGCACGCCATCCGCTGCCGAGAGCCTGATGTAGGAACAGCGTGCCGACGACCATCGCCGATACGGCGGTGCGCCGCCACGCCAGTGCGGTGCGTTCGGCGGACAGATGTGGCGCGCTCACCGCAGCAGCACCGCCACCGCCGCCAGCACCGAGACGATCGCGATGCCCGCCGACAGGATCGGCACCAGCACCGTCTCCGGCAGCGGATCGCCGCGCCGCATGGCCACGCCGATGCGCCGCCAGTGCCCGTACGCGCCGATCGCGACGACCGCCGCCAAGACCAGGCAGCTGAGCGCGATCGCGCGCCGCAATCCCGCGATCCGGAACGACTGAACCAGCGTGTGCACCGCGACGCCACCGGCCAGCAGTCCGAGCGAGGTCCGCATCCAAGCCAAGAAGGTGCGCTCGTTGGCGAGCGTGAAGCGGTAGTCGAGCTCCTCCTCACCCTCTTCACCCTCGGCTGCGGGATTGGGCAGCGTCACGCCGCCTCGGTTCGGGTCGACCGACATCGGGCGTCCGACGACCTGCGCCTCGGGAGGCCGCCCCGCTCGCGCCGCACGGGTCTGCATGTCGTTGCGCCAGGCGGTGTTCCGATGCGCAGGAGGACGCCGGACTGCACGGTGGTCACGACACACCACGCTAGTGGGGATCGGGGAAGCTCGCGGCGCGCCATCACCGACGGCGGGAACGCGACCGACTCCGCTACGTGTCCTGAGAATCTTGTCCGGGCGAGCACGCTGACCATCGAGCGGTCCGGATGGCCGGCCGAAGACGCGAACGTTTCCGAAGAAGCCAGCAACCAAAGTTTCGGAGCGTATCCGGTACCGGAGATCACTTGCGCAAGCCACTCGCAGTCGTGAGATATCCGCTGTTCGAAGCGTCCTTCAGCGACGCAGGTCCGGTCGGCGACGATCACGGGCACACTCCATAACTGAGAGCGTTGGCAAACGATCCGCTAAGTCAGGCTAACCGCAGCCGCGCCGGACCGTCCACGTGCCCCACCCGCCCGTGACCGGGTGGTTATGCGGAGGGCACGTCAGATCGAGATCGCGTCTTCGAATGTCATCACCAGCCGCGAGACGGACGAGGACATCGACGCACGCCGCGGCAGGCCGAGCGACCGGAGTTCCGCGGCGATCGCATGGTCGCCCAGCGTCAGCTCCGCCCCGCCGAAACGCGCACGCATGCCGGAAGGCCGCATCTCCCAGCGCGTGCAGCGGGTGACACCGTCGACGTGCGAGTAGGCGTCGAACGAGGACCCCGCGGCGCGACCGTTCGGGGTCGCGAACCCCGGCCGCACCGTGAGATCGGCGATGAGCCGCCCGTCCTGGTGCAGCGCGCCACTGCGCGTCCGGCCGTCGTGATCAACGACGAATTCGGCGAGTTCCTTTGGAAAGCCCCAGATGCCACGCCCTGCGGCCAAAGTGAACTCGCCGTCCACCGGCAGCTTGTGGATGAACACGCCGGCCTGCCCGGTCACCAGCGCCCGCAGGTCGCCGATTCCGGAGGGCGCCCCCGCGGTGTGGTGGCGCACCATGAACGAGACGCCGAACTCGTTGTACGGACCCAGATCGCCGTCGACGTAGTCGACGAAGACCAGCGTGCACATCGCCCGCCCGCCCGGGAGCCGGAGAATCCCCAGGCCGGAGTAGTCGATGAGGCGCTGCGCCCGTTCAGCGGGCACCAGATAGGTGGCCATGAACGCGCGCGCGAGCCGGATGCGGACCGGCATGCGCACCTCTCGGCCGAGAACGGTGTGCGTGCTCACGTCGGACGCCTTTCTGCGCATCGGCGCTCGGGCGCGCCGCGTGGCCATGCGGGATCCGGTACCGGATCACGTATATAGAACACGTTTCAATCTATCGGCACAATACCGATAGGTAGCCCGTTTGAACCTGCCGAGAACCTGTTTCACGTTCGATCGGCGTCACCCATGGGAGATCCCGCCGCCCGCGACTCTTGCCCGGGTTCCCGCAGGTTGCGCAGGCGAGCTTCCAGGCCATCGAGGACGCAGAGCAAGCCGAAGTCGAACGCCATCGCACGCGCGGCCTCCTGGTCGGTCGGCACGGTCGCCCGATAGTCCGCGAGCATCTCGGGATAGTCGCCGGCCACGTCCTGCATCACGCGCAGCACGCCGTCGGCGTCGATCTCCATCCCCTCGGACACCTTGTCCCAGGCGATCTCCGGAATCACCTGACCTAAGACGAAACACATCACCGTGCCACTGGCCAGATAGATGTCCACACCGTGAAAACCCGCCCGGACGAACGCGCGGCGCAGCCGATCGCTCAAACGCAGCGAGTTGGGGCCGATGCTCGGCAGTTGCCCGACCAGCGACGCCATCCATGGATGCTCCCTGATGGACGCGCGCAAGTTGTAGGCGAAGGTGTTCAGCAGTTCACGCCAGGACGCCTCCTCGGGCTCCGGGGTCCGGACCAGACCCCAGAACTCGTCGAGCACCAATTCCAGCAACTCGTCCTTGTTGGAGACGTGCCAGTAGAGACTGGTCGCCCCCGCACCCAGTTTCGCGCCGAGCTTGCGCATGCTCAGCGACTCCAGCCCCTCGGCGTCGAGAATCTCGACGGCCGCCGCGATGATCTGCTCGCGGCGCAGCCCGGGCGATTTGGGCTGGCGCGGCTGCTTGGTCCATACCGACGCGAACTGCTTGGTCACAACACGATCTTATAATCGCTCGCACACTGTTCGAGTTTCTCGTACGCTGTGCGAGTGGAATCGAACATTGTGCGAGACCCCCGGCGCTGGTGGGTCCTGGGGGTTCTCTGTCTGTCCTTGCTGGTGCTGATGCTCGACAGCACCGTGCTGAATCTCGCCATCCCCTCGCTGATCCGGGAACTCGGCGCGACACCGTCGGATGTCCAGTGGATCCTGGACGCCTACGTGCTGGTCTTCGCCGGGCTCCTGCTCACCGCGGGCAGCTTGTCCGACCGCTTCGGCAGGCGACGAGCGCTGATCACCGGGCTTGCCATGTTCGGGACGGCCTCGCTGGCCGCCGTACTGGCGACCGAACCGTGGCAGGTCGTGGCCGCCCGCGTCGCGATGGGCGTCGGCGGGTCGCTGTTGATGCCGTCGACGCTGTCGATCCTGATGACCAGCTTCGCCGAGGACGAACGGCGCACGGCGATGGCGGCGTGGTCGACGGTCTCCATGGTCGGCATCGTCGCCGGTCCCACGCTGGGCGGCTTCCTGCTCCAGCACTACTGGTGGGGATCGGTCTTCCTGCTCAATATCCCGGTGGCGGTGCTCGCGATCATCGCGGCCGTCGTGCTGATGCCGGAGACCGCCGGTGAGCAGCGACCGGTCGATCTCGTCGGCGTCGTCCTGTCCGTCGTTGCGCTGAGCGCCACGGTCTACGTGATCATCGAACGGGAATGGAACTTCGGCGTGCTCGCGCTGGCCGCTGTCGCGGCGACCGCCTTCGTCATCTGGGAGAGCCGATCGGCACATCCGATGCTGCCGTTGGCGGTGTTCCGCAGCCGCGATTTCACCGGCACCTGTTTCACCCTGCTGCTGATGGTCTTCGGCATGGGTGCGGTCATGCTGATGCTCACTCAGTACTTGCAGTTCGTACTCGGCTACGGCCCGATGAAGGCCGGACTGGCGTTGCTCCCGTACGCCGTGGCCGCCGCGGTCTGCAACGGCCTCGGCGCGACGCTCGGCAAAACGCTGAGCAACAAGACACTCGTCGTGTCCGGCCTGCTCGTCATGGGAGTGGCCTTCGGCATCCTCGCGCTCGGCAGCGGATATCTCTGGGTGCTGGTCAGCATGCTGGTGATGGGTGTCGGCGGCGGCTTGGCGGGTCCGGCCGCCTACGCGGCCATCATGAGCGCCATTCCGCTGGAGCACGCCGGTGTCGGCTCCGCGATGAACGACACGATCCAGCAAGTCGGCATGGCGATCAGCATCGCCGTCCTCGGTAGCGTGCTGGCCGGTGTGTTCACCTCGAACATGCCCGCCGACGCGCCCGACGCGGCGCGTGAATCCATCGGCGCCGCCTTCCAACTCGGCTACGTCGAGCCCGCCAAGGACGCCTTCACCGCCGCCATGTCCACGGGCGCGTGGATCAGCGCCGGATTCAGCATCGCCGCCGCCGTGCTCGGCGCGGTGCTGCTGCGCGCCCGGCGTCCGCAACCGGCCGAGCAGCCGGACCCCGCTCCGGTCGCGCACGGCTGATCGTTTCGGCGGGCCGCGCCGGGCAGGTGAGATCACCGTCCGGCGCGGCGCCGCCTGATTCGACGGCCACATTCGGTTCGCGCAGAATAGCGATTCCGATGTCTTCTCGCCTCCTCCGGTATGAATGATTCCGACCCGGAGGCTGATGGCCTCTCGCGCTTGCTCCGAGCAGAGTTGGTTGTGTGTTCACACTGAGGCCTTCAACAAACGAGGGCTGGTGAAGCAATCAACCACTGGAGACATCATGATCACGAACAAAATGCGCGTAACGGCGGCGGCAGTAGCGCTCGCACCGATCATCGCCCTCGGGTCAGGTTTCGCTTCCGCAGCCCCGGACGTAGCACCGGGACCGGTGCAAGTGGCGGATCATCCCGTACCTGTTCAGGTCGAGCCCGCGACACTGGGCCTGATTTGGCCGCTGGGCATTTTCTGCGCTCCTCTGTTGCTGCTTCCGCCGGTGGCCAACGCGGTTGCCGTGGCCGTTTGCGCTGCCTGATCGCGTTTCGTCATAAGCCCGTCCAACACGAGTGCGCCTCGGGCATGACCCGAGGCGCATCACCTCTGTTTCCCACCCCGATGAAGAAATTCGTTTCGAGCCGTATCCCTGCCGTGAACATCTGGGAATCGACGGTGACGCACGGATAAGTGCGGTTGAATTACCGGATGACCAAGTTCAGGAAACTCGTGGGCGCCGTGGCCGCATTCGCCGCGATGACAGCGCCGTTCGGAGCACCTGGGACCGCGCAGGCCGCGACGCCATCCGTTCTGGGTGGCGGCTCCGGCATCGTCGTCGGCGGTCAGAACATCTGCACTCTGACCACGATCGGACGCGACTCCGGTGGTCGGCTGGTCGGGTTCACCGCGGGGCATTGCGGTGGGGCGAATGCCGCCATCGTCTCGGAGAACGATCGCGACGCAGGCACCCTCGGCACCATCGTCTACGCCAACAACGACATGGACTATGCCGTCATCGAATTCGATCCGGGGAAGGTGACGCCGGTCAACCAAGTGGGCGGAACCACCATCACCGGCCTGGGCGGGCCGGCGCGATTCCCGGACACCGTCTGCAAGGAAGGCAGGACGACCGGCCGGACCTGCGGGCCTGCCTACGGCGATATGTTGACGGGCGGCAATTCGACGTGGAGCCAAACATGTGTCGCCGAGGGAGATTCGGGCGCTCCGCTCGTCGTCGGAACCACGCTCGTCGGCATGGTCAACGGTTACCTGGCGGTGCCGTGCCTCGGACCGGAACTCGGCGCCGACATCACCGCGGTCGTCGCGGACGTGAATGCACGCGGCGGGGCAGGTTCCGGTTTTCAGCCGATCTGATCGGATTTCATTTCCGCACCATGCGGGGCCTTACCTCTCCTGGTCGGTGACGATGCCGAATTCGATAGCGCGCTCGACCAGGAACAGCCTCTTCTGGTTCGGGGGTAAGGCTTCGACCTGGAATATCCGGAACAGCGCCCGCATATGCGTCTTCACCGTGGACAGACTCAGGCACAAATTGTCCGCGATCTGCCGGTTGGAGGCGGGGTACGAGTACGCGTCGCGCGCGTCGTACGGGTGGCACAGCGCCTCGAGAACCACATACTGGGCCGGGGTAAGGGAGTTTCGGGTCGGCAGTGGTGAATGGGCGAGAGTCATTTCCTCGTCGAAGGACTCGTCGGCCCGCAAGACGAACACCGATCGACCCACGCGAATCATGTCGCCGGAACCGAGTTTCCGCCGACCGCCCACACGTTCGCCATTGACGAATGTCCCATTCTTGGACAATCCGTCGTCGACGATGGTCCAGCATCCGCCCACCCGCTCGAGAATGGCGTGCAGCCGGGACACGGTCGGGTCGGAAGTCACGACGATATCGGCGGCGACGGAGCGCCCGATCGTCATCCTGGACGCGCCGCCGTTGAGGGAGATCTCCCGCGCCCCGTCCGGTGCGGCGGGCCGCGGCGAGGCGGAAGCGATGGCCGAGCGGCGCCACGCGGACTGCCCCACCAGTGGGTGCAGTTCGCGACGCAGGGCCTCCGGTCCGCTGGACGTAGACATCGCTCGTCTTCCCACTCGAAGTACGCCGTGAACTGCGGGCACTGATTCGCTACCTCAAGGGTGCCCTTTCTCAACGCCGATCACATGCGTATTCGACTACTTCTCTGCGCGAGCGAGGCAGTACCGGACCGCAGCGCACGACAATGAACGGAAAACCAACCGATCGGTCTGAATAACGCTGCCTCCAGCGTGGGGCAGTAAGAATGGTCGAGATGAGCGTCAGCATTCGACCGCGCACCGAGGGTGACCTCGACGCCTGCGCCGCGGCACTGCGGCACGTCCACGACAACGATCGGTATCCGGACGTGTGGCCTGCGGACCCGGCAGGCTGGCTGTCGCCGCCCAAACTCCTCGCGGCCCTTGTCGCCGAACACGACGGAGCGGTGGTCGGGCACGCCGGACTCGGCACGGGCGGCGGAATGCCGGAGGTCGTGCGCGAATCGGTCCCCGCGGAGCCTGTCGTCTCGGTGATCCGGCTGTATGTCGTCCCGGCCGCGCGCCGGGTGGGAGTGGGTTCGCAGTTGCTGACCGCGGCTGCGCGCATGGCCGCGAGTCGGGGCCACCGTGCTGTACTCACCGTGGCCTCCGACAGTGCGGCGGCGATAGCGATGTACGAGCGGCACGGTTGGCGGCAGGTGCACAGCGGGCCCGGCGGTTGGCATACCGCGGATGGACAAGAGGCGCGGGTGCGTTACTACGTCAGCCCATGACAGGTCGCGGATGTTGTCGCTTGTCCGCGAACTCCCTTTATCCGGGAAATCGCGGCCTGCGACTATGCCGGGTGTCGTAGTGGCGGCGCGCGCCCACCTGGGCGGAACCGGCGACCGCACTGCGACGATGTGGGTTCAGCAGTGGCGACGAGCCCAATGGATGCGGCGCACTCGATAAAGCCCACACGGCCTCCCACGCACACGCGCCGGCAGGCTGAGGCAACTGGCCCCGCCCACACTCGCACACAGTCCAGCAGGCCCAGAGCACCGGCCGCCCACACTCTGGCAGGCCCACACACGGGCCGCCCACACACGGGCCGCGCCTCCCTCACGCACACTCTCCAGCAGGCCCACGCACGAACTGCCGCCCTCACATACTCCAGCACGCCAAGGGCACCAGCCGCCCACACTCGCACACGCTCCGGCAGGGCAAGGCACGGACCGCCGCCCTCAGACTGAACCGTCCTGGATCCGGTGGAGACCCGAGTTCAGGCCACCTCGGCCGAGATGGTCTGTTGATGGTAGATGTGTTCGTATTCGACCGGTGGCCG
>NZ_JBSGEZ010000076.1:0-34158 GCF_053603155.1 Nocardia sp. NPDC004260
ATCCGCTACGAACGCCGCGCCGACATCCACCAAGCCCTACTCAGCCTCGCCTGCGCCGTCATATGCCTCCGCAAACTCATTCTGAACTGAGTTCTTAGATGGCCGTCGGGCAGATTCCGCTGCGCGACGGTCATCCTCGAAGGGCTCTGGCGAGCACGTTGATCACGGCGAGGTCAGGGCGCGTTGCTGGCGTGGACGGTTACCGTCGTTCTCGCGCCGACTCCGCTACCAGCGGATCCAGGTCAAGCGCCTTCCATTTGCACCATCCCAGCGATTGGGCAGTCAACAGCGCTGATGCAAACGCTGAGGTGACAGGCAGCCGCCACGTGTCGCGAGCAGCGTTCAGATGAACACTCGACAGCTTCGCCGCCGCGCACGTACGCGGCAGATCCGCTACCGAGATATCGAGATCAAACGCGGTGTCCACCAGCAGAGGGGCACGGCCGCGCGGCGGCCGCCGCTCGCGACGGTTCGGCCACAACGTCGCGTACTTGTTCAAACACGGCAGCTCGGCCTGGCCACCGGCCGCGCTGCACAGCGGTTCGAGCATGCCCGCCACGTCATGACCTGTGATCACCTCGGCGTAGAGATCACATTCGGCCACGCGACGATCGAGCACCGCACTGAACTCCGCTTCTGGTCCGACGTCGCGCAGCACCTCATAGCCGAAGGTGAACTTCTCAGGACCGGCCTCCATATCGTGGGGGCGAGTCGCATCGAAGGTCGCGTATGCCAGACCGGCGCCTGATGCCGTGACCGCCAGCGCGGCCACCGTGGGCGTCTCCGGGCCGGTGGCATGGCCCGGCTGACCGAATGGTTTGGCAGGGTAGGCGAGATTGGTTACCGCGCTCACGTTTTCGCTCCCGCCCCGTGGAGCCGGTCGCCGAAGTCCTCAACGCCGCGAGCGAGTGGGATGCAATCCCACGGCAGCGGTGGGGCGCCGAACAGGACGCGGGTCACGTTGTCCACCAGGACGTCGGCGACCGCGAGGTTGGCGTCGCGGGTGCGCGCGGCCACGCCGGGCGTGTGGACGACATTGTCGCGAGCGAGGATCGGATCCCCGAGCGGGACGGGCACGTTCTGGTGGACGTCGGTGGCCCATGCCAATTCATCACGCAGTACGCGCGCACGCAGTGCATCCAGGTCGATCCCAGCACGGTTCACCGTGACCACCAGCGATCCCGGCGCGAGTCGGTTCACCAGGTCGGCGGTCAGCCGCAGCCGTGTCGAGCCGGAGGCCACCACCACGACCTCCGCGGCCTCGGCCACTTGTTCGAGGTCGATGCGTCGTACGTCGCACACGGTGAAATCAATGTCGTGTGCGTCGGGATCCACCGCGGCTACGGAGGCGCCCAGTGCGAGGCACAGGTCCGCGATGTGCATTCCGACTGAATCCAGACCCACTACCGCTACGCGCTTGCCGCGCACCGTCCCGTTAACGTAGCCGGGGTGATCGCAGTACTGCCAGGTCGGCAGCGGCCACGCCCCGGGCCCTTCCACTGCCATCTTGGCGTGCCAGGTCGGTAGCTGCCGCAGTCCGGCCATCATCAGTAGGATCGCCATTTCCGCCTGCGAATGACTGCGGCCACGTTCTCCGTCGACGTAGGGAATGCCCCTCTCCGCCAGCTGCTGAGCGACCGCTAGGCCGGCACCGCCGGTGGCGCCTGCCACCACAGCCAACCTCGACAGTGCCGCGATGTCGGCCGTGTCCGGTTCGATGCCGAGTACTACCAGGGCCGGCACTTCAGCTACGCCGGGAATATCGCGAAGACGCCGCCCGGGGGGAAGGCTTTCCCACATCACCGTGAAGTCCCGGTCGACTAAGCCACCATGCAGCCGGTCACGAAGGAATGGCCATGTCGCCGGGAGGAATCCGTCAT
This sequence comes from Nocardia sp. NPDC004260, assembly GCF_053603155.1. Lineage (NCBI taxonomy): Bacteria > Bacillati > Actinomycetota > Actinomycetes > Mycobacteriales > Nocardiaceae > Nocardia > Nocardia sp. NPDC004260. Next base: position 1,881 of record NZ_JBSGEZ010000076.1, read on the forward strand.
CGACCACCAGGACATCCGGGGTGTCCGATGCCGCTTCCTGGTGCATTCGCTTCTGCATCTTTCCTACGGATGTTCCGATACGTGGTCGCGGGTTTTGGAGGCAAGTCATCGCAGCCTCCCGACCGCGGCGTAGCAGCAGATTTCGGTCGCCGGGAGTGGCTTCCATTGCAGGCATGTGACGTGGAGCCGATCGAGGTTTCTGTCCGGCCTCCACTGATCCGCGGGTACTAGGCCGGGTTCGATCAGCTCGCAGTCGGCGAGAATTCCTGCGATCTCCTCGCGGGTGCGCGGCCAGAAGCCGATGTCGTAGCGGCGGTAGATCTGTGCGGCGCGCTCGACCGCACCGGTGTCGATGTCGGCACCGATGTGGCTGAGCACCACGTACGACCCTGGCGGGGCTGCGGAAGCGACCGCGGTGATCACCGATCGGGGATCGGGCAGGAATTCCGCCACGAATCCCAGGCAGACCGTCAGCGGCCTACAGGGATTCATGACCTTGGCGATTGCGCGCACGATTGTGTCGGTGTCGGTCAGATCGGCGTACGCGAAGTCGGCGTCGGCCAGCAGGGCGTTGCCGTGCGCCGCGACCACCGGATCGTTGTCCACATAGAGCGTGCGTGCCGTTGGTATCGCCGTTCGCGCCACCTCGTGCAGGTTCGGCGGGCACGGGTATCCGGAGCCGAGCTCGACGATCTGGCTCACTCCGCGCTCGGCGGCAAGATAGCGCACCGCTCGCAGCAAGAACAGCCGCGCCGCCCGCGCGGCGACCTGGACGGGGCGTGCTTGCGCGATCAGTTCCTGCCCCGCTTCACGGTCCACCATGTAGGCGTCCTTGCCAGCGCCGAGCAGCACATCGTGGATGCGGCCGCAGTGCGCGCGGTGCGGATCCAGCGCCGGTCTCTTGTCCTGGTGCTGTCGCTTGCGATCGCTCATCCGACCTCGCCCTGCTGTTGGCGACCGGCGGAGGACAAGGATTCGACGACGCGGCGTTGCACCTGGCAGACGGGCAAGTGGTCGTGGTGCAGACGCTGCGCCTGTAGGGCTTGCTCGTGCGTCAGCGGCCCCGGGTCAGTGCAGCAGTCGTGAATGTTGCGGCGCGCGTGAGTCAGCGTCGCCGGGTCCAGGTAGCCCGGCCGCAGAGCGTCTGCCATCACCGGACCTCGATCCGGTCCGGAACGGCGTGCGGTCCGGGGCCGCTCACCGGCGCGTCGCTCGGCCAGTCCCGGATTTGTGTCCTGGTGTCCTCGAGGATGGTTGCGCTCACGAGCCCAACACCGGCCTCGCGCGGAAGCGGCTGTGCCGCTGAGATGTTGGCAGGTGGCTGGAGTCGTTGTGGCGCACCAGTACCGCGCGGCGCCCGGCCGGGGACCATGGGGCAGGTACTAGGTCCCAGGTCATGATGCCTGTGTGGTCGATCGCGAGTTTCGTTCGGCAGCGTGAGTCCGGTGGAAGCTCCAGCAGCTCCTCTTCGGCCGCCCTCAGGTTCTCCGTGGATCCGAAGAGGAGGATGTGTTCTCCGGTGTGCCGTCGCACGAGTTCGGCGATAGCTTCGCGAGTCGACAGCCGAAATGCTGTTGCCGTCTCGGCGCCTTCGGCGACCGGGAAGTCCGGGTGCAGTGCCGGATGCACGCCTGGGAACTGGTCGTAGACTTCGCGCCAGCTGCGTCCTTCGGCTGCGCCGTAATTGGCGTAGCGCCACGTTGCGACGTGCTGGACTTCGAGTCCCAACGCCTCCGCCACGGGCCGGGCTGTCTCGAGGGCACGCGCCAGCGGTGTCGAATAGACCTGCGTGATCCGATCATCGGCATGGTCGATTTCGATTCGCCTCGCCAAGCACACAGCCTGCTCGCGTCCCAGCTCGGTCAAACCCTTGCAGGTGGCTTCGCCTTGTATCTGCTGAGCCGCGTTTGACTCCGACATCGCGTGTCGAATGAAGCTCAATCGCGTGGTGACCTCGACCCCGAGGTCATCGACCTGAATGGCCGCCTTCATTTTCAGTCCTCTGCTTTTCGAAACCTGGTCGCACTGGTTGCGCCGGTCTTTTTTCTGGCGCAAGCCCCGGGTGGGGTTGCGCCTGCGCGAGTGAGCGCCAGCGATCAGTACGAGAGAATCCGGGCGAACACGGAATCGATCACCGCACCGAGCCGTCGCGTTGGGGGAGGGCTGCCAGGTGGATGCGTCGCGGTCGCGGGACTGGAGGCGCACCGTCGGTTCGGCGGCGAGGCTGAGGGCAACTACCTGCCATTACGCCTGTGATCAGTTCGTTGTAGCGCTGCCCGAACTGCACCATGGCGGGCCCTAGCGGGCACTCGCCCAGTTCCGGCGGCCATTTGTCTTGGATCGCGACCAGCATGGCGATTCTCTCGATAAATTCTCCGGCGGTGACGATATCGGAGCGGTCGTCATCGACAAGGACCACCGCTTCCGGCCGATTCCCCAGATGCCAGGTCACTTCGTCATCGAGTACGCGCCGGATGGTATCCAGGCCAGCCGATGCACCTACGAAAAGTCGATTCTGTAAATCGTCGGGCTTCGAGAAGTTGACACCCTGGAGAACGGTCATCCAGAGCGTGATGACGACTTGGACTGCGTGTTCCAGATTTGTCGCCGATTTCTGCGCCCCACTCCAAAGTGCGAGCAGCCGGTCCATGTCGGGCAGCTGCGAAATCTCTGGCCCGCCAGGTCCACCGGTTTGTTCCATGTTTTCCTCTCAGTTCAGGCGGTCGAGAGTGTTCTTTTCCGGCGGTCCGATCTTGTCGAGGCCACCTCGATCGTGATGCGGGCGAGGGTGTCGAAATCGATCCGCAGCTTTTCCTCCGGGGCATCGAGCCAGGTGCGAACACCGCTCGTGGGGCCGGGTAGCGCGATCATCGCTCCGCAACTCATGCGCACCGCGAAGTTCCTGAATAACTCGTTGTCCAAACCGGTTTCACCTGACGGTGCGGTGGCCAGGAACATCAGGTTCCCGCCCCGCGAGTACTTGATCGTTGGTGTCCGCAGACCTCGCTGCACCACCTCAGCGCGGACAAGGTCCGCCAGGGGATGCGCGATGCGGAGCCCAGTGATGGCACCGACACGCAGCATGATCTGGTCGCCGGAGATCACGTCGGCGCCGCATAGGCCATTGACGTCCCGGTATCGAGCGGCCATCCTCGCTGCTGCGGGCGCCGCCCACACCATGGTGGTCACCGGCCGATTCCGCTGGATCGATCCGAGCGATCGGCCCTTCGGCGTCTCAGCACGGTGACCAGCAATACAAGCTCGACCAGCAGCAGTGCGGTGGTGATCCAATCTCGTGGCCCGGAAGTCCTGTCGGACATTCTGTGTCTCTCCTATTGACGTTGGTGTGAAACGGAATTGATGAGTCAGGACCGCGGCCGGCGATGGGAGGCCATCTGGATGCCGACGGAATCGTGATGCATGGCAAGCGGCAGATAGTCGGGACGGCGCAGTGTCCTGCGGTGAGGTCGTAGAGCAGATCGTCGAGGCTGTCGGATAGCTGAAGAGCATGCGTCTCGACGGAGTGGAGCTCCTGACCGGTCAGGCCGGGGCCGGGGGTGTAGGTGATTGCGCACCAGGTGGAGAGCCGGTCGAGCGCCACACCAGCGGGCTCGGTGTTCCGACTCGCGTCGTCGGCCGCGGTCTGCTGTGGCGAGACTGATGTAGTGGTCGATCGGGCGGGCCAGGCGAAGCCGATGCGCGTCGATTCGGTGGAGGGCACCGGGCTCATGTGCGAGTCGGGCAGCGTGTAGGGACGCGAGTTCGCCGGCTGCGTCGAGCATCGGGTGTCGCTCGTTGAGCAGGCCCCAGGTAGTGGGTGTCAGCTTCATCGAGTGAGATACCGGTCGGGCGATCGGGCGGCCGGCGTCACGTGTCATGGCCGGTACAGCTCCCAACACGGCAGTATTGGCAAACCCGGCGTCACGTTGTTGTCGATGCGCACTACCGCCGAACCCCACCGCGTCATCTCGTATGCGAATTGCTCGGCAACAGCCGCCTCGGCCCGGTAGTGCAAAGCGGGGCATGACGCGAACTCCACCGTCAGATGCATATCCATCCCGCATCACCGCGCCCGACTCCGAGTTCGGTTACCAGCACTCGGACACCGTCGTGGGTGTGGTGTTGGTGCGTCCGGATCGGTTCGTGGCCACCGTCGCAGTGGTGTGACCACGTCAGCGCGGCTGCGCATTACGTCCAGCCATCCTTGGGTGATCGTCGCGCTCGACACCACGATCACTTCGGCCGCGAGCGTGGCGATGATGCGGGCGAGTTCCGCTCCGGTGCGTGCGACGATCGGCTTTCCTCCGAGCTTCAGCCCCTTCTGGTCCGCCAGCGCCTCCAGCGCGGCGGCTTGGGCTGGGATGTCGGTTTCGGACTGTTCGGCCCAGACGATCGCGGCCGCTGATTCGAGCGTCATCGTGCACCTCCGCCCTCGGCTGCCACCATCGGTCCTGTGAAGGTCTGGGGATCCGCATCGCTTCGACTCACGTCGGGGTCGGCTGGTGGCAGCGGCAGCTCGCACAGCGTCACCGTGCCGCCCCCCGGTGCCCGGAACCGGGCGACTTTCCCTCCGACCAGCGGGTTGCAGGTCCGCCGGAGGGCGTCGCTGACCGGGATGTCGGAGATATCGCGGGTTTCGTGTATTTCCACCACCAACATGGCGGTGCCCGGAGGGCAGAGCACACGAACAGACAGGTCCTCGGTGAGCGTGTCGACGCTGTTGGCCCATCGCCGCTCCGCCGCGCCGACCACTTCGACCATCACTGCATCGACTGCCCCGACCATGTGCCGGAGGCCTGCGCGCCCGAGCCGTTGTTCGACCGTCGCCCGTGCAAGCGCGGTTGCCGCGCCGAAGGGATTCACGCGGAACTCGGCGACCAATCCGGCCGTCGTGCCGTGCGGGTCTGAGCTGAGCGGCTGCTGGTCATCGACCCATACGATCTTGGCCCCGTGAATGGCCGAGATCATGCGATGCACAGTCTCTTTCGGTGTACCTGTTCCTTCGAGGTGCGCGGGAGAGGGAATCAATACATGGCCGCCTCCTGCTGCGTTGAGAGCGGCCAGGAGCTGCCACAATGCTGTCGTCGGCGCCGTCGCCTCCAGCAGGAGGTCCAGAGCGATGCCGCGCTCCTGCGCCACCAACTCCAGTCGGTCGGCGGCTGCCGGGTCGGACTCGGTCAGCAGCGACCAGAGGAACCGTGCTGGGCATCCGTGCTCGAAGAACAACCTCCCGTTGAGGCTGCCGCCGTACGCCGCTGCAGTTTCAGCGAGCCGCGCCTGTATGGCGGCCATCCGAGCGGGGTCGATCAGTGGAATCCGCAGGTATCCGAACACCGGCGTCATCGCAACCACCTGGTCAGCGCAACAACCACGGTCTGCACCGGCGATCGCCTTCCGTCGACCAGGTTGACGACGCGCTCCGCCAACATCAGATCCGATGGCAAATCGCCTGGGTCACAGGGCAGGTCGAGCAAGCAAACGGCCTCCCGGATCGACAGTCCGACGCACCGCAGCCACGACATAGCCTCACGCCAGATCGGGTCATCAACGGGATGTAAATCCAGTCCCTCGCCGACGACATTCGCGAATTGAACGACGCCAAGGGCTTGTGGCTGGGTGAAGGTTCGGCCGCGCAGTTGCTCGATGACCCAGCCGCCTCCGCCTACCGAGACCGCAGAGACATGCGAGCGGTCAGTGGCGATTCGGATGTCGGTGAGGGCGACAGTCATCACGCGGTCCGCCTATCGATTGAACTTCCGCATCGGCCGAGGTCTTGATCCGGGTCGGCGTACTCGATAGCCGGGGGTCTTCCGATGTGGACGCTGTCGGATTCCGTCACCAGAACAGTCACGTATGCCGCCTCACGCTGGGAGTTCTCTCCGCCGGGCCACTCCGCCGTCTCCATGGACATGGTGACCTCAGTCATATGAGCTAGTGTCCTACGAGCTACCATCAGATAGCAAGCAATCGAATGAATGTCGTTCAAAAAAAGGGAAGTCATGCAGATCGCTAGACAACGGCGTCTTCTTGCCTGCAATCATTTGAAGGTGTTCAATTGAGTGACCGGCATTTGAGCGATAGGAGACGACGCATGTCCGTCAATGTCGGCGAGGCGGTTCTGCGGCGACACATCGGACGTCGCTTGGAGGAACTGCGCGAGGCTGCTGGCCTCACGCAGAAGCAGGCTGCCGCCGCGCTGCAGAAGGGCGTCTCCACGATCGCCCGGATGGAGGACGGGAACCTCGGCATTCGGTTTCGTGACGTCGACGTCCAAGCAATCCTCGACGTCTATGAAGTCGGTCCCGATGAGCGGAAGCGGCTGCTTGCCTACACCACCGCAACACGGAACGGGAGGACCAAGCAGTGGTGGGAGAGCTTCTCGGAAGACATGCCCGAGTGGTTCAGCCTGTACGTGATCCTGGAGGACAGCGCAGCGTCCATCCGAGAGTACGAATCCGAACTAATCCCCGGACTACTGCAAACACCCGACTACATCGAACAGCTTGCACGGACACCTGCCGGGTTGCTCGATGACGCCGAAGTCCAACAGCGTGTACAGATTCGCCTCGAACGACAAGGCATTCTGACCCGATCACACGCTCCGCGCCTCGACGCGGTCCTGAACGAAGCCGTCATTCGCCGGCCGGTAGGAGAACCGGGCGTGATGTTCAACCAGCTCGATCACTTGCTGAAGGTGTCGAGCCAAGTCAACATCACCGTCCGCATCCTTCCCTACGAGTCTGGTGTCCACGGCGGCATGGCAGCCTCGGCCTTCATCCTTCTCGACTTTCCTACTGGCTCCAACGGCGAGCGCCTGGAACCACCGATCGCGTACGTCGACACGCTGACCGGGTCGATGTATCTGAACAAGCCCGACGAGTTCCGCAGCTACGAGCTCGCCTGGGATGACGTCGAGCGGAAGGCGCTCAGCGAGAAGGAGTCGCGGCAACTCATCATCTCTGCAATGGAAGGACTCCAACGATGACTACCGGCGTCTGGCGCAAAGCCACCCGCAGCAACAACAGCGGCGCCTGCGTCGAGGTCCTGGAGGGCATCAGCTCGGTGTCGATCCGGGACAGCAAATACTTGCGCGATCCGCTCAACGACCCGGACGCAGAACCGATCATCACAGTCACCAAGGACGAGTGGGCTGCGTTCGTCGATCAGATCGCTGAACGGACGTTGACACTCAGGCCAGGCCGCTTGCGAGCCATAGCAGTCGGCGACGGTACAACGCAGTTGACCTGCTCAGGTGTGATCTTGAGCTACACGCGCGCTGAATGGGATGCCTTCGTCTACGGCGTCCGCTGCGGCGAGTTCGACATCACCGCCACCGCCGTCGCATAACCACGACGGCCACCACCGCAACTCAACCAGATTGGCGGCCCACTACTGAGGTGGGCCGCCAATTTCATCCCTCCGCGCCGCACCCATTGGCAGTCCCGGGAGGCCGCTAGGCCACCCGTGCCAGCGAGGGCATCGGCTCTGTAACTGTCCACTCGATCAATCGTGCACCGGCCTGCTGGTACACCGCCTTCTTTTCCCGCTTCCGCGCCTCATACTCCGCCCGCCCCGGCAAGCCCCACACTTCGACAAACGATTCCGTGGTCCCTTCATCGGTCAGCACAAAGTCGGGGAACACCGCATCAGCGTCCGCGTCGAACATCAGCGGCTTCGTGAACGATCGCCCGGCCGCGACCAGAGCGTCCGCCATCCGCACTTCGTATGACGAATCCGCGGGCACGTACCCGCCGTTGGTTAGCATCACCGCCGCGTCCAATCCCGTGACGTACCCGCCTGGGGAGCGCTCGACGTAGAACAACACGATCTTTCGGCCCCCGACCGATCGCGCGGCCTCGGAGAATGCGCTGCGGAACGACCGCTGCATCCGCTCGTGCACCGTCGCCGACACGTAGACGTATCCCCGTGTTCGCGGCCTCTGCTGTGCCAGCTGATACCGGAATCCGTGCTTCGACTTCTCGAATTCCTTGATTTCACCGAGCACGAAGCCGCGGCGCACGTGATTTCGAGCAGCGCGCAACGAATCGATGAACCGATCGAAGCCCGCAGCGTTCGCCGCCGCCGCCTCCTCACGGAACGGAGGCACTACGTACACCACCTCACTGCCTGGGCGGCGACTGATCCTGCTGGCGTCGACCTGCTCGCTCAGCGCCGTGGCGACCTCGCTCCATCGACGAGGCTTTCTTCCCGCCTGCCATGAGGTCAGCTTCGCACCGTCCCACCAGTGATGCAGCAACCCGACCAAGCCCACGGTGCTTCGATCTACTCTCGAGGACAGCGCACTGATCAACGCCGTCTGCGGCGTATCGGAGGCGTTCGACTCCAGCGGTGCCGAGAATCGGATCCACACTTCGCCATCGATCTCCCGGATCGCCGCGGAAGAGTACTCACCACGCCCGCTCAACCGCTGATCTATGTGGTGGAAAGCGCACCGCGCATCATGCAGCGGCCCCTCCAGCGGCCATACCGCCAACGAATGCCGGCCCGCGGCCGAACACCGCGTCACCAACCGCAACGGCTCCGGCTGGCACAGGCACACCGCGCTGCGATTCGTCCGTGCCGCCGACAACAGCCGTACCCACCGATCCGGATCGCCGCGCACCTCGTCCAGCCGAATTCTGCGCTCCGCCAGTTGCACCCAGTCGACGTAGTCCATCCGGCCCCTCCGACACCCAAACCTCAGCACGTCTGAATCCACGGTATCGAGCCCAGCCGTCAAGCGGTCTAGAAGCCGGATTCTCTCGAAACGCCCCTTACGAGAGAAGCCCGGGGCTCATGAATCCGGGCGTCTGTACGGCGAAGGCAGATACTTTCTGCCGCAGATCAAATCGCGGGCCAGGCTCTCGTAGGAGACCAGAGCACGGCCGAGTTGCTGACGGTTCCTGCCCTCCGGGCCGTCGAGCACGAATCGATGGAACGAGATTGTGTACAAGTGAGCGGCGCGGCCGAAAACGGCGCCCAAGCCCTCATGGTGTTCCACGGCTGCGGCATCCGGTTTCCCCAAGACATTGCTGCATTCGAGGTCGATTTTGTGCATATGCCGCTGCGCGTCTTCCCACGCATGGGCGAATGGTTCGGCGTTCCCACCCGCCACGGTCAACAGCGGTGCCTGCTGCCCGGGGGTCCATGTCAACTCCGCAGCGTCCCAGTCAGGCTGCGCAGCGGCCATGCGCCGATGCGCTTCGACCAGGCCGGCAAGGTGCTCGAGTATCCCGCCATCGAGACCTCCGGCAGCATCCGTCCTTACCTCGGCGGTGCGTGCGAGCACTCTCATGACGGTGGCGATGTCGGGTAACGGCCCGAACCCGTTGTCCACCGAAGCCCCCTCTTGACCCCCGATTATGGATAGCGACGTGGTGCCCTGCGTTGAAGCCATTGCGCCATCAACGCTGAAATTATCTGCACGACAGGCATTTCCAGTTCAGCAAGTGACTCTAATGCCTCTTGAGGCAGTGCGCAGCCGTACCACCAGGGTGTGCTCGATGTGAGCGTCGGACCGGGCGATGGGTGAGGTAGACCTACCCGGGGTGTCCGCGGCCGTGGGCAGCACAAACGCTCGCACCCAGCCAGCGGTGTTCGACCGCCAGTCACAGGCCACCGCCGCATGCGGCCGCCGCGACACTACCTCGTCGGACTTCAAGCGGACGAAGCAGAAGACTGTGAGCTGCTACGGCTGCGCGGCGGGCACAGCGTGGGTCAGATCGGTCGGCCACGGGTAGCTTCCCGGGGCATCGGCGACGGCTTGCACGAGGGCCTTGGTCAGGTCACCGTCGACGCCGATCTCGATGATGCGAAACACGCTGACCCCACCAGCGACCAGATGGATGAGCGAGCCTTCCTCGAACTGCACAGTCGGTAGCCTAACGAACGACACCACCGAGTCGGTATTTGCTCGATATATGCTGGCTGTTGTGTCTGTGCCAGCGCCGATGCTGGCGACCGCAGGGCGGCCGCCCGATGCACCAGGCCGTTGGGCGATCGAGATGAAGTGGGACGGAATGCGCGCCATTTGCGACACCTCCCGTCGGCAGCCTGAACTCTATAGCCGCAACCGCAACAATGTCTCCGCATCGTTTCCTGAACTCCGCACCGCGCTCACGGAGGTCACTCACGGCACCGGCATGGTCCTCGACGGCGAGATCGTCGCACCTGACCTGGATACCGGGGCGCCGTCGTTCGCCCGTTTGCAGCAGCGCATGCATCTGACCCGGCCCACCGCCGAGCTGATCCGGGCCGTGCCAGTGCAGCTGTTCGTGTTCGACCTCCTCGAACTGGCCGGTGACAGCACCATGTCTCTGCCCTACATCGACCGACGCGCCCGCTTGGCCGACCTGCACCTGACCAGCCCCCGGGTACGAACCCCTCCGTACTGGACCTTCGTCCCGGTCGACACCATGCTGGACACCGCTGCCGCCCACGGTCTGGAGGGTGTAGTCAGCAAGCGCGTCGACTCCGTCTACCGGCCGGGCACGCGCTCTCGGCTGTGGCTGAAGACGACGATTCGTCAGAGCATGGAGGTGATCGTCGCCGGCTGGGTACCCAGTAGCCGCGGCGGCGAGCGTGGAGCGATCAGCTCGCTGATCCTCGGCGCGTACGACCAGGCGCAGCGTCTGGTCTATGTCGGACACGTCGGCACCGGTCTCACCGTGGCAGCGCGCCGGGATCTGCTCGAGCGGCTGACAGCGTTGGCGACGAGCGACAGCCCGTTCGACCGGCCCGCACCGTCCTGGCGGGTAGCGGCGGCGCGCTGGGTAAAACCCCACCTGGTCGGAACGGTGGAGTATCGAGAGCTTGTCGGCACCACACTCCGGCACCCGAGCTGGCGCGGGCTGCGCCGCGATGTCGCGATCCGAGATGTGCTGCTTCCACCTACTTGACCCGGCCCACCATCAATCCTCGTGGAAAGGTCACCGAGATCCTGAAAGGGGCGGTCAGGGAACCTCTGGTGTCGTCGGCACCTGCCGGAAGCGGAAGGCACCGGATCCCGCGCTGATGTGGGCATTCGCGAGGACGCTGGGATCGCGGCTGGCGTTGTTCGTTCTGCGCGCGCTTTCAGGTGACCAGGAGCTGCCACACCAGGAGCAGACACAGCGACACGACGGTGGATTTCAGGACCGCGGCTGCGGCGAAATCTATGTCGCTGTCGTAGGTTTGGGCGAAGATGAACACGTTCTGCGGCGCTGGCATGACAGTGTCAGCCGAGTGCGGCTGCCAGGCCATCCGTCGGTCCATCGAGGTATGTCGGCGTGACATGCGACAGTGAGATCGACGTGGTCGATCGAGACGTCGTGCCGAAGACGGATACGGGGAGATGGTGTGGGATACGGGATCATGGCGTACGCGGTGGATGTCGAGGTGCTGGCGGCGCCCTCCGCGCATACCGGCGACCCGCAGGCATTTTTCGACTGGATGGTGGATGTCCATCGGGCCACGACTTGCTCTGAGGCCGTCCGGACGGCGTTGCGGGAGCTGTTCTTTTCCGAGGAGCACAGCGGCAGCGACGGCGCGCCGTTCGGGTTGGCGTTGCAGATTCTGTGCGCACGGTTCGGCGGCGCGTTGAGCAACCGTTACTGGTATCCGATCAGTACCTCGTGGTTCGACAAGGTCGGCGACACTCTAGACCGTCTGCGTGTCGACTTCGATCCGCATGATCTGGCCTTCTCCGGCTCTCCGATCTCCCTGCCGGAGATCGAGGACTTCCCGGCTATCGGGCACTTCACCCGCGCCGAGCTGGAGCCGGTCGCTCACGCGTTCGCGGCCGCCGATCTGTCGGGGATCGGCGATGAGGAGATCGCCGAATCGGTGACCGAACTCCGCGGCTGGGTCCGCACGTGTGTCGATGACGACCTCGACCTGGTGAGCTTCCACTACTGATCGTGCCCAGACCGCGGGTCACGCCCACCGGGCGTCCAGGCATTCACGTCGAAATCGTCGAGCGTCAGGTGTGCGGTGAGTGGGTGCGGGACCGGAATCCTCGGTCACGGATGACGCGAGCGCCCTCGGCACGGGCTGATCTGCGCCGAGCATGCCGGATGAGATCGGTCGCGTGATCTTCACGCGGCTTATTGAGACCCTGTCGGGGCGTTGAGGGTCGACCGAACTCGCCCGTGAAACTCTGGGGCAAGGGCAGACTGGGGTGATGGCGCGCACGATTACCCCGGTGTACACCTGCGCGGTGTGCGGGAAGACGACCACCCGGCTGTTGGGTTTCATCGCGGTTCTGAAGCTTTCCGACGACGGCGAGGGTGGTGGCCAGGCGAGTCGACACGCCGCGGTGCTGGGTACCTGCGCGGCTCATCGCGACCGGATTCCCGAGCAGTTCGCCGCCCAGGCCGCTGCCCGCGGCGAGCTGATCTGGGTCCTGGACGAACCGGTTGCGTTGCGGTCCGCCGAGGTGCAGGACTGGTACGTCGAGGTGGAACGGGCCGCCGCCGAAGCACTGGCCAGCGTGGGCTACCCGATCGACAACACGTTCATCTCGGTGAACTCACCCGACGAGCTGCCCAGCACCTGCCCGCACTGCGGCGGCGAACTGTCCTGGGGCACCGGCCCGCACGTGGCCGACGCCGCCGCACGCGGCGACGCCTCCGCATGGGAATGTTTGGACTGCCGAGCCGCCGGACTCCTGCAACCGACCGAGCGGCCCGCGCACTAGCCGCAAGCCAGAACCTCGGGAAGCGCGGGGGAGTTCACTGCCCATCTTCCTGTTGATCTCGCAGTTTCCGGTCGGCTCGCTCGAGCAGAGCCCGGACATGGGCCTCGGCCGCGGCGATCTCTGCGGGGGTGGGTTCGGCGCCGTCACCACCGCGGCGGCGGGCCGCTTCCTCTGCCTGGTAGCGGACCTCGGACTCGGCCTCGGCCTCCAGCTGCCGTACCGCCTCCTCGGCCCGCGCGGCAGCGGCCTCGTCCGGGTGCTCACGTTCCCAGACGACCGCAGCCCGCACGCCCTGCTTCAGCAGCCGATGCAGGCAGGCCGTGGCGATCCACTCCGACAGGTTCTCCCCGGCCGCCTCCTGCACATGAGCGAACAGGGCATCGTCCATCGAAATCTCTGCTGTTGCCATGCCCGACAACGATATGCCCTCTTGCCGGTCGGAGACACGCCGATGATCGAAGTCCTCCTCAGTCAGAACCGAACCCGCGTCAGCACTGGACACGACGTCGAACATTCACATCCATCGGTGCCCGGCGTCACCCATGACACCGATCATCACGTGAACCTATGAGCACAGTCCCACGAGCCGGGCTCGCGAAGCGAGTTCAGTTCCAATCGAGCTGGTGTTCCGGGACCCCGACTGCTCGGCCATGAGCCGCCGCGAGGGAACGTGCTTCGGTGTCGTCGGGAGCGTATCGGAACACACGTCCCGCGAAGACCACGAAGGTCTTCTCCGCAGTATGGAAGTCGACATACCAGGGGCCCGGCTGGAGTGCAGCGGCGAACGTTGCGGCTAGCCGTTCGGCAGCTGCGTCGGCGGCCCCGAACTCGACCAGTGTCCAGATGCCCGGCTGCCCCGGGCCCGGGGAAGCGGGCCGAATCCGTGTGATGGCGTCCACGGTTATGTCCAGATTCGGCAAAGCGGCATCAGGACGGATACTTTCGATGATGAACACGCCACGCAGGCGGCCGTGGGCAACGTCGACCACGTCACTCAGAATGCCCGAACCCACACCAGATCCGGCCGAACAGCCGCACCGGTTCCGGCTCAGTTCGATCATGGCCGACGAGGACGCCGTGGCCGAACAACGGTGTCGGCCTCGAGCAGCTGCCTCGGTCGGGCCGGGCAGATCCGCGATGGGGAAATCCCGCGCGAGGGTGTAGGTGGGCACGATCGAGCCAGGCGCCGGCCCGGGAGGATTGCCCCGGGCCGGTGTCGTCGAAGTCGATCTTTGCTCCACCGGCGCGGCAGTGTCGCCGAGCGGCGGGGTGAGATCAGGCCACGCCTGCGCCGCTGTCGGTGTCGGGATCAGCGGTGCTCGGGAATGTCAGTGCTCGTGCACTGCGTTCGATGGGCGCCAGGTCCTTGAGTGTGGCGTCGGCCCCGCGCAGTTCTGCCATTTTCCGGGCGCTGGGAAGTACGCGGCCCTCGAAGGAGCCGACTGTCTTGTTGAAGTTCTCGACAGCCTTCCCCAGGCTGTTGCCCGTAGCGTTGAGGTGTTCGACCATTGTGGCGATCCGCTTGTACAACTCGCCGCCGAGTTGCGCTATCTGCTCGGCGTTCTCGGCAAGCGACTGTCGCTGCCACATGTACGCGACCGTGCGCAGCGACATCAGCAGATTCGTCGGGGTGGCGATGATGATCTTGCTGGCGATCGCGTAATCCCACAGCCCGCGGTCGTGGTCCAGGGCTGCGTGCAGGAAGGCGTCGGAGGGCAGGAACATCACCACGAATTCCGGGGTGCATGCGAACTGCGACCAGTACTGTTTGGCCGCGAGCTGTTCGACGTGGCGGCGGACATTGCGTGCATGAGCGGCCACACGCTCCTGGCAGGCAGCCTCGTCGTCAGCTTCCTGCGCCTCCAGGAACGCGCCGCACGGCGCTTTCGCATCCACGACGATCGTCTTGCCGCCGCCGAGGTTGATCACCATGTCCGGACGCGCATTCTTGGTGTCGTCGTCGGTGACGACATGCACTTGCTGCTCGAAGGTGACGTGCTCGACCATGCCGGCGGCTTCCACGATGGTGCGCAGTTGAAGCTCCCCCCACTTCCCGCGGACTCCCGGCTTGCGCAGCGCGTTGACCAGTTGCTCGGTCTCCTTGCGGATTCGCTCGTTGGTGTGATTCACCATCTTCACCTGTTCGGCAACCGCCGCGAACGCGCCGACACCGCTTTCGTGGAATGTCTGCACTTTGGTAGAGAGCTTGTCGAGCGCGTGGTGCAGCGGTGTGACCATGGCTTCGATCGCGCTCTTGCGTTGATCCATCTCCCCGGCCGTGGCCTTCGCGCGGTGATCGGTCATTTCGGTGAACCGCGCGATCAGCTGTGAACCGGACTGCTGCAAGACCTCCCCGGCCATCTGCCGAACGGTGTGCTGCATCTCCTCCTGAGCGCCGCGCAGCAGGCCCAACTGTTCGGCGAACCGCTGCCGCTCGCCATCCAGCTGGGCTTGCAGGCCACCCTGCACAGCGGCGGCCTCCTGAAGCTGCTGCTGCAACGCCTGGGCCTGCGCCACTGCGGCGTCGCGTTCGCTACGAGCCCGCTCAGCCTGCTGGTGTTCTTGGCGGGCACGTTCCTCGGCACCGTTGGCGCGGCCGCGCGAAACCATGTATCCGGCACCCGCTGCCAGCGCGGCGACGATGACAACGACGATAATGAAAGCAATCGAACTGATCACGCCAAACCCTCCATAGATCAGATGATTTCGGGCACCGGCTTGCCACACATTGCCGGTTGAGGTGACGCAGACGATCGACCAGAACTCGGGGGTGTCGATCGGCGCAGAGCATGCCACACCCCACCGACAACAACACCGGCCAAGCTCGCTTCGCGTCGGCTGCGGAGAGGCCGGGTGGACAGCGCGGTGTTCGGTGAACACCCGCCAGGAGTTCAGATACCGGTCTCGAAATCGTTGAGCGTCAGGCGTGCGGTGAGTGCGTCGAAGCGGTCGAGCAGGTCGTCGAGTTCGTCGAGGATCGGCTGGGTGCGCCAGCGAGCCGCGACGCCGCGCGCATAGTAGTCGGGGTCGAGATCACCGGCGGGCGTTGAACCATGTTGTCGCAGTAGGTGTTCGGTGGTGATGGCCGCGATGGTCTCGGCGGTCAGTGGGTCGAGTTCGTCGACATATCCGGTGGCCAGGCCGCGGTCGTCGAAGTCGGTCAGGAAAGGCAGCGCGCCGTAGACCGGGGGCAAGACGGGGCTGGGGTCGGCCTCGGTGGTCGAGGTGAGGATGCGTTCCATCTCGAGGTGTCCTGTGGCCTTGGGCGCGTGAGCGAGGACGGCGATCCAGCGCCGAAACACCCGGACCGGGCAGCTTGCGGGAAGCCCGGTGGCGGGCAGTTCGACCAGCGGCTGTGGGCCGATCGTCACCGCGGTGTCGGTGACCGTGACCTCGCGTTGGGTCAGGGCGGCGATCTGCCGCCAGGACAGCCCGGAGGTGGCCAGCAGGAGGATGACCGCGTCGCGGCGGCCGTGCAGGCCGTCGGTCCAGCCGGTGACCGGCAGCTGAGGCAGCAGCGCGGCGGCGCGGTCGCGGGCGGCGTCGAGCCGGGCGCCGCGGCCGGGGTTCAGGGCCCGCCGGACGGCTTCGGCCTCACCCGGGGCGGGGTGGCCGGCGCGCTGGTGTGCGGTGTTGATGGCGGTGACGCGGCCGCGCTGGGTCGCGGGAGTGCCGGGGTGCTCGGCGAGGTAGGCCAGCACCGTGGCGGCATTGGCCGGGAGCGCGGTGTGGTCGGCAGCGGCCGCCCAGCGGGCGAACTGTCGCCATTCCCGGGCGTGTTCGCGCCCGAGTCCGGCAACGAGAGTGGTCAGATGCGGCGATTGCGACAGTGGGGGAGTGCTCGGTGATTCGCGGCTCGGTCGGGTCATCGCGCGCGAGCTTCGGCTGGAGACGACGAGGCGGCCGCACACAGGGCGGAACTGCCGATCGCTGCCACCAGCCGGGTGCAAACGCGGCCGCACGATCGCGTGATCACGGTGTGGGCTCTCCTGTCTCGGCGACGGCCGGAATTGGTGAGGGGTTGTCAGCGTCGACGGCTGCGAGGGGTCGGTCCTGGCGTGGTTGGGTGATTCCGTTCAGTTCCCACAGGGTCTGGGGCTGGTTGTGGAGTCGGTCTTCCGGAAGTTCAGCGGAGGCGACGAAGAAGTAGGGGTCGTGGGTGGGCACGAAATTAACCTTCAGCCCGGCAGCTTCACCAGCGTCCAACGCGGCAATAACCGACGCCGAGTCCACCGGGGAAGCGGCGTGATGGAACACCCACACCGGCCCGAGCGGCAGGACCCGTCCCCCGAGGGACACCGTGTAGTTCTCGTGTACGACGACTACCGGAACTTCTGCTTCTGCGAGGGTGTCTCGAAGCTGGGGGGAATTCTCACCTGACAAGGTGAGGGTCACGACTTCGGCCTGTGGTGCTGCCACGATGCCACCGTCGATGAGGATGCGCGCGACGCGGATCTCGATGCGATCGCGTGCCGAGATCGAGTCGGGGAGGGCGAAGTACTGTCCGCAGTGCTGTTGCACGATGTCGAGATCGGCCGCGAACTCCTCGAGGATCAGATCGTCGCTGACGGTCTCGTTGTCGCCATTTTTCAACACCGACAGCAAGAAGTTGCCTTCGATGAAGACCTCGACCTTGTGCGCGGTGCGCAGCTGGCGCACCAACCCGAGAACGTCGAGGACAACCCGCGGCCGCGCTTGGTGGATATTGTGCGAGACCTGCGCGGTGGGCGGAATCTCCTGCTTTTCAGGTGATTCGGGGAACATGATTCGCACCGTGAGGCGGTCATCGTAGAACGTCGCTTCCAAGGCGTATCCGTCTGTCCCGATTCCGAGGTGGGTGATGCGGCCTTCATGGGCTGACACGATGGTGCCGTCCTCGTCGGAGAAGCGCAGCTCCATCAGGCGCCCGACACCCGGCGCTGCCTTGCCGACGTCGATGACCACGTCGCCCGAGTCGAACTGGCGCGCGACGTGCTCAGGACCGGTGACGTCGATACCCTTCACGTTCTCGGGCGGCAGCGCCACCCGCTCGCCCGTGCCGAACTTGACTTTCCGCTGGAACTGCTCGTGCAACTGGGTGTGCTGCGGCCCGAACTGCGCGCGGACGGTGATGTGCACCGGGTTCACGATGTGAGCGCGCGAATGCTGTGGCCGCAGAACCTGGGTCACGGTGTCGCCGACCCGGTGGAAGTCGTAAGTCCAGTCCAGATCGACCGAATCGGCCAGCTTTCCGAGGTTGCCGACGCGGGTAGCCAGGTCGTCGGGACCGAGGAGATTGTCGATCTCACGGTTCATGATCTTCGCGTTCTCGAACAGCTCGGTGGTGGTGTTGCGTTGCGCCCACCGGTCGACTTCGGGGAAGTCGACGAGCAGGTCGTCCAGACCTGTCCGATCGATCACGCGCCGACGGGGAGTATCTGCCCCCTTGCCGAGACCGTCGACGAACTTCCGCTCGATCGGAGTCAGATTGTTCGGCACCACCAGAACCCATTCATAGGGCTTCTCCTCGAGCATCTTGTTGTAGGAGCGCCTGATCTGCTCTCGCCGCGATTTCGCGAAACCACCGCTGAAGCCCTCGGGGAAGTACTTGAGCTGGAAGATGCGCAGACGATCTCCCTGTCGTACTTCCAGGTCGATGCCGCCGTCACCGCCGCGGCCGTTCACCGGGATCACGAGTGCGTTGGAGTAGCGGCGGGTGATCAGTACTTCGACGATCCGGTCGAATCGCTGCTGGCCGATCTGGTCCCAGTCGATGCTCACCGCGAGCAGTTCCTTTCATGCCTGGCGCTGAGCTGGACCGTGCTCCGGCTTCCGCGCGATGGTCTAGCAGTTACATATATTGCGAGTCAGCTGGTGTCACAGGCCGGTGTCCACGTCGGCGGAGCGTTGGGCGCGGCGGCGGTCGTAGAGCAGGGCGGTTTCGACGCGCTTGTGGCGGGTCAAGGCCATGACCTCCGCGACGGTGGCGCCGGTGTCCCACAGGTGTGTGGCCACGCCCGCGCGGGGGCTGTGGCCGCGCAGCGGCTCGACGCCGGCCGCGGCGGAGCGGTCTGCGAGGATGCGGCCGACGGAACGGTCCGACAGCGCGGTGTCGAAGTGCGGGAGACCACCGTGGGACACCGGCCGGAACACCGGCGCGTCAGCGGCCCGGTGCGGCGCGGGCCAGGGCCCGGCGCAGCGGTGCTCGTGCGGGTCGCTGGTGTCGCGGCGGAGGTGTCGTTGCACGGCGATGGACGCGGCGTCGGTGACCGCGTCCTCGTCGATGCGGTTGGCCGCGCGCAGGCGTCGTCGGGTGGTGATCACGGCGTCGTCGGCGACGGCGAGCACGGCCAGCCACCGCTGCAGTGCACACCACGGGCACCACAGAGCATCGCCGCTACCACGCTTCAAGTACAGGTATTCGACGTCGGTTTGGCTGGTCTTGCTGCCCCGCAACCGGATTCGCAGCCGCTGATCGTTGTCCGGCCCGTCGACGACGGTCAGGTCGCCCAGGCTCAGTCCGACGGCTTCGCTGCGGCGCAGCGCGGCGGCGTACAGCACGACGGTCAGCGCGATATCGCGGCGCGCGGCGACAGCCTGGCGCCACGTGCGGGCCTCGGTGTGGGCGGTGGTCACCACGGCCTGGATGACCGGCAGGGTCGCCGCGGGCGCCTGGCGAGCGGTCTTGCCGCCCTTGGTGCGGGTGCGGCGGATCCCGCGCATGACTCGGCGTACGAAGGTGTCGGCCGTGGGATCGGGCAGCCGGGCCTCGGTGTGGAAATGGCCGATCGCGGAACGCGCCACCACCAGCGTGGACACCGCGGCGGGCCCGTCGGGGTCGTCGGCGGCCGCGGCGAGGTAGGCCGCGACGGTGCGCGGGTCGGCGGGCAGCGCGGTGTACCCGTTCGACTCACACCAGACGACGAAGCGCTGCCATGCCGAGGCATAGGCGCGGACGGTGTTCTCGGCATCGGCGGCCGCGGCGTACGCGTCGGCGGCCGCGGCGTAGGCATCGACCGCGGCCGTGGGGGATCCGTCTTCTGCGGGGTCGGCGGTGACCAGCCGCAGCATTGGGCCGAGATCGCCTACGGCCGCGCCGCGCCCGGACGCTGTCCGGGTGCCCTCAGCGGGCGGGATGGACGGGTCGAGCGGAGTCGCGGTCACGGCGCGTCGGGGGCGGGCCGGGTCCGGCGGTAGCCGAGCAGTGCCTCGAACACGACGGCGGCGTCGAGGACTTCCCCGCGTCCGTCGCCCCAATCGATCGTGCCGCGCTCGGGGGCGCCGGTGACGGCGAACTCGTCGACGTACTCGTCATCGGCCCCGTCGGCGGGGACCATCGCCACCAGCGGCAACTCCGGCGGGAACGCCGCGAGGGCGTCGCGGAACTGCCCCACGGTCCAGGGGCGGGCGGTATCGGTTTCGCCGCGCTCAGCGGTCATGAGGCATCACCCTCCGGTGGTCGGCGATCAGGAGGTTCTGGAGTGTGGGGAGCACAGCGCGCTCGGAGTGGGTCATGACGTGCGGTCTCGCGTTGCGGCAGTGTCCAATTCGGTGGCGGTATCGCGGAACCAGGCGCTGGTCTGCGGGCAACCGGCCTGCACGTCGGCGCGGCCGCCACGCATGCCGTAGAGGTCGTAGGCCCACCGGCGCAGAACGCTGTCGCGGGTTTCATCGCACTCGGCCAGGATCTCGCGGTCGTCGAGTAGCAGTGCGACGGCGAGGACTTCGCCGGTGCTCCAGGTGTATCGGTAGTTGTCCCAGCCGTGCGCGCGCACCGTGCGGGCGCGGGAACGCAGGTCGGTGCGCCGCGCGGCGCGCGCCTCGTCGGTGGGTGGGGCCAGCGGGTCGGGGAAACCCTCCTCGCGCAGGACGCGCAGCGGCTCGGGGACGGACGGGTCGCCGGACAGGGGCATGTCGGTCAGCTCCTCGCGTCGATGGTCGGCTCGCCGTCGGCGTCGAGCCCGCGGTCGGCCAGCAGTTCGTGCACCGCGTCCTCGTGGGCGCGGCGGCGTGCGAGATAGGCGGCGCTGTCGGTGATTTCGACGTCCTCTGCTAGGCCCAGCGCGCGCACCACGGCGGCGAGGACCGCGCGGGCGTGCGCGTGCCCGAGGTCCGACAGCGCGCCGTGCAGGTTGATCGGAGTGACGTGGGCGATGCTGAGGGCCAGCCGCAGCAGCCGGTGCTGCGCGCCGCCGAGCGTGCCGATCTTCTGGACGTCGGCCAGCGCGGGCCAGTCGATCCAGGCGGCGCGCACGTCGCGGCCGTTGCGGTCGGGCACGGTTTCGATCTGTACGTGCGCGCGGACGTCGCGGCGGTCGAGCAGGCCCGCGAAGTCCAGCAGGCCGATCGCGGCGGCGTCGAAGTCGTTGCCTCTCAACACGGCCCCGGCATCGAGCCAGCCGCGCAGCTCCTCGGTGGAGGTGATCGTCATCAGGCGCGGCCCTCGGCGAGGCACAGCGCGTGCAGCGGGGACGCGCTGGGGTTGCGCAACGGCAGGTGCCGGGGCCGCGCGGCGCGGGACATCCGCGCAGTGAGCGTCGGATCGTGGGGTACAGGGACGGTTGTGGGGTCGGTCATGCTGATCTCCAAGTGCCGGTGGTGGGTCAGTACGGGTGGTAGTGCGCCGATTGGGAGTACAGCAGCCGGTAGCACGGTTCGGCGGCCGCGGCCGGGAGGCGGGCGTCGGGTTGCAGCCATTGATCGGCGATCTTGCGCCAGCCCTCGGCGCCGTGACGGTCGTCGGCGTAAGAGGAGACGATGCGGGCGAGGTTTTCGGCGAGTTCGGTGTACCGGTCCTGCGCGCTGGTCCACCGGCGCAGCACCGCCGCGATCCGATCCCGCGCCTCCACGTGCACCCGGCGGGTGTTCGGGCCGGTGCGCCGCATGGCGGCGACGTCACCGCTGCCGGTGCGCGGGAACAGGTTCAACTCGCTGCCGAAGATCCACAGTTCGCTCAGCAGCTCCGACTCCCAGGAGCCGGGCCGCCCGGCTATCAGGGTGCGCTCGGCGTAGGCGGCGGTCGCGGCGGGGTCGGCATCCCACGGCCCGAACCGGGTGCGTGCCTCGTAATGGATCATCTCGACCGCGGAGGCGAGCGAGGCCACGGCCTTGCGGCCAGCCAGCTCGAACGCGGCGCGCAGTTCGGCGGCGTCGGCGTCGGTGCAGGGCTCGACCGGGCGGATCGGGCCGTGCTCGGCGGCGATGTCGGCCAGGCGCGCGACGACGACACGATCGGTGACCGCGGCGGTCGGGTCGAAGGACCGGTACGCCTGGGTGGTCTCGTCCTGCACGATCCAGCCGACATTGCGGGCGTCGACGATCCGATACGGCGGGCGTGCTTCAGTGGGTGTCACCGGGTTCGGGGCGGGCGTGGTCGGGTCACTCATGCCGGATCGCCCTCCCGCTGCTGGCGGTTGTTCGCGGTGACGGCGGCGGCCAGGCGCTCGCGCACCGCGGCGAGTTCGGCGAGGGCGGCGTCGAGGTCGGAGAGGGCGCGCTCACCCCGCGCGGGTGCGGCCTTCTTCGGTCAGGGTGGCCCAGTCACCGCGCGCGGCCCAGGCACCCAACTGCATCCCGACCGCGCTCGCGGAGAACGCGGCCCGCTCGAGGGCGTGAGCGATATCCAGGCGCTCGCGGTACTCCGGACGGTCGCGTAGCGCGTGGAGCGCCCGCTCGGTCGCTTCCTCGTCGGCGCGGCGGCGCCGGTCGGCGGCGATCTGGTCGCGATCGGTGCTCACGCGGGATCGTCCTTCGCGGTTCGCAGGCGCGGGAAGTCTGTATCGCGGTCGCGGCCGATCGGTGGCAGGTCGGTGGCACGCTGGGGCACGACCTTCCGAGCCCGGTCCGCGGCCGGCGTACCGGTCGCCGGGGAATCGTCACTGTGACGATCAACGGGAGCTGATGTCATGTACCACATCTCGTCGCCGACGAAGTTGGCCTGGGAGTCGGAGTCGACGATGAGGAGTGGGGGCGGCAGTTCCCCGGGCACGGCGCCGTCGGGCGCGCTCGGGTGTCGATCGGTCACGGTCGGGTCCCCCTGACATGGTGGCGGAGCAGCGGATTCGTCCCAGCGTAGCGGTGACCGCCGACGCATCCGGCCCGGTCACCGGGTGAATCGTAACCCAAAAGTGGGCACGAGCAGGGCATTTGAGCAATTGACGTCCGTTAATCCGCATTATCGGACGTCAACCTGAAGCTTTTCCCGGAAGTGGGCACCAAGAGTGAAATAGATCTATTGTCGGTTTCCGAAGTCGGCTTCAGTGATGTTCGAAGTCATGTTCAGGGTGCGAGTTCCCGCGAGATTGTCAGTGGTTTGAACTGGGGTTTTCTCAGTACATGTCAGTAGATTTTCCCGCTTGATGTCAGTGGGTCGATCGCGACGACCTGGCCGCCATCACCCCTACATTCAGCACACCATCCGCCGCCGGGGTGGCCTCGTGCTCAACCTCGCCCCACCCGAGCAAGCTGCGAGTTCCCGCGAGATTGTCAGTGGTTTGAACTGGGGTTTTCCCAGTACATGTCAGTAGATTTTCCCGCTTGATGTCAGTGGGTCGATCGCGACGACCTGGCCACCATCACCCCTACATTCAGCACACCATCCGCCGCCGGGGTGGCCTCGTGCTCAACCTCGCCCCACCCGAGCAAGCGCCCGCGACCCGGCTGTGAATGTTCGAAGTCGTCTTCAGTGCTGACCTGCGAATTCGTCTGCGGCTGAACAGGACTACGAACACCGGCGTGTCCCGCAGTCGCCCGCAGTACCGTTCATTCAACTCGTACTCATCTTCAGCACGAGGGGTTGCGGGATGGCTGAGGATTCGTCTTTGCCCGAGCGCGGTGTCGTGAGCGCCGACGAACCGCGCTGGCAGCTGGCGGTGCAGCGCGCCCGGGTCATCGGCCCGCTGGCCGAGCTCGACCATGTCAGCCTCGCGGCCGCCGACCAGGCCGCCGAACGGCTCGGGGTGACCCAGCGGCAGGTGTACGCGCTGGTCAAACGCTGGCGCGAGGGCGAGGGTGTGGCCTCGGATATGCTGCCGCGCCGCTCATCCGGCGGCCGCGGCGGCGCCCGACTGGGCGAGGACGTGGAAGCGGTCGTGCGCAAGGTGCTGCGGTCGCGGTATCTGACCAGGCAGAAACGCTCGGTGGCCGCGATCTGCCGCGAGATCACCCGCGAATGCCGCATCGCCGGACTCGACCCGCCGTCGCGGTCGGCGGTGACCCGGCGCATCAACCGCCTGGACCCGGTCGAGACCGTCACCGCCCGCCACGGCCGCGACGCGGCGCGCTCCCGGCGCGCGGCCGGCGGCCTGCCGGTGCCGGTGCAGGGCCTGCTCGAACGCGTCCAGATCGATCACACCCCCGCCGATGTGATCGTCGTCGACGATGTCCATCGGCTGCCGATCGGACGCCCGTATGTGACCGCGGCGATCGACGAGGCCACCCGATGCGTGCCAGGGCTGGTGGTGACCTTGGAAGCGCCGTCTGCGACCTCGGTCGGACTGTGCTTGGCACACATGGCGATCGACAAACGCGCGTGGCTCGAACGCCTCGAAGTCGCGGCGGTGTGGCCGATGGCCGGGAAACCCGCACAGCTGTATGTCGACAACGCCGCGGAGTTCAAAAGCGAGGCCCTGCGCCGCGGGTGCGAGCAGCACGGCATCGACGTCGACTACCGGCCACCGGGCCAGCCGCACTTCGGCGGTGTGGTGGAACGGTTGATCGGCACCATGATGACGATGCTGCACGAGCTGCCCGGCACCACCTTCTCCAACATCGGCGAACGCGGCGACTACGACAGCGACGCCAACGCCGTTCTCACCCTGGGCGAGCTGCAACGGTGGATGGCCCTGGCGGTGGCCTGCTATCACGGCGAACCGCACGAGCATCTGCGCGGGCGGACCCCGGCGGGGGTGTGGGCCGAACGCGCCGCCGAGCAGGGCACCCCGCGCACGGTGACCAACGAGACCGCGTTCCTGGTCGACTTCTTGCCGGTGATCCGCCGGACACTGACCCGCACCGGGTTCACCGTCGATCACGTGCAGTACTACGCCGACGTGCTGCGCCCGTTGATCGCTCGCCGCGAGGGCTGGGGCCGGTTCGTGCTGCGCCGCGACCCGCGCGATATCTCCCGGATCTGGGTGCTGCACCCCGACACCGGCGACTACCTGGAGGTTCCGTATCGCACCTGGTCGCGCCCGGCGATCAGCGTGTGGGAACACAGCGCCGCGGTGACCCGCCTGCGCGAGCAGGGCCGCGCCGAGATCGACGAGAACGCCTTGTTCTCGATGGTCGAACAGATGCGCGCCATCACCGACACCGCCGCCACGACCAGCCGCAAGGCCCGCCGAAACACCCAGCGTCACACTGCCGTTCGGGCGCGGACCCGCACCCCGGCTCCGCCGCCGCCACCGCCGGTCGATGACGCGCCGGTGCTCGCGCGCCCGTTCGAGGTGATCGAGCAATGGTGATCGGGCAGCCGGTGGATCTGTCGCATCTGCACCCCTCGGCGCAGCGGGTGGCGCTGTTCCCGGACGCCGAGCGGGTGCGGCACGTGCGCGCGGATCGCTGGATCGGCTACACCCGCGCCACCGAGACCTTGGCCCAGCTCGAGCAGCTGCTGGCGATGCCGTCCAAGCAGCGGATGCCGAATCTGCTGCTGATCGGGCCGACCAACAACGGCAAGTCGATGATCATCGAGAAGTTCCGCCGCGACCATCCCCCGATCTCGCATGCCGAGCGCGAGGAGATCCCGGTGCTGGCGGTGCAGATGCCCTCGGAACCTAGCGTGCTGCGCTTCTATGTCGCGCTGCTGTCGGCATTGGGTGCGCCGGTGCGGCCGCGGGCGCGGCGGCTGGCCGATGTCGAGGACCTGGTGCTGCGGCTGTGCCGCGAGTGCGGGGTGCGGATGCTGGTGATCGACGAGCTGCACAACGTGCTCGGCGGGCGCACCCACGTGCGCCGCGAATTCCTGAACCTGCTGCGGTTCCTGGGCAATTCGCTGCGTATCCCGCTGGTCGGGGTCGGAATCCGCGACGCCTACTTGGCGATCCGCTCCGACGATCAGCTCGAGAACCGGTTCGCGCCGCTGGCGTTGCCGCGCTGGGAACCCGACAGCGAGACCGCTGCGCTGCTGGCCAGCTTCGCGGCGGCGTTCCCGCTGCGGCGGCCCTCGCCGATCGCGAGCACCGAGACCGCCAGCTACCTGCTGACCCGCTGCGAGGGCACGATCGGCGAACTCGCCGCGCTGCTCGCCGAGGCCGCGGTCGTGGCGATCGAGAGCGGTGAGGAAGCGATCAACCAGCGCACCCTGCTCGCGGCGGGGTACGCCGGCCCGACCGAGCGGCGCCGGACGTTCGAACGCGAACTGGCATGAATCGAGCGCGGTGGCCGCTGCACCCGGCGCCGGGGGAGCTGGAATCGCTGTCGTCGTGGCTCGCGCGCATCGCCGCGATCTACGGGGTGAGGCTGGATGATCTGCTGGGCCCGCAGTTCGCCGCCTTCTGCCAGAACCCGGACCTGCTCGACGAGGACCCGCCCCCGGGCCTGCTGGGCGCGGTGTCGCGGGCCAGCGGCGTGCCAACGGAACGACTGGGGCCGATGACGATGCCCGCATGGGTGCCGTTGTTGTTCGACAGCGTGCCGATGCCCGAGCGCTACGCCGAGCAGACCTTCTACACCTACGTGCGCCAGTACTCGGTGCTGCTCGCTCCCGGCGAGGCCACCCGGTTCGAGATAGTCGGCCGCCGCAGCTGGCGTGGCCCCTGGATGCCCGCGACCAGGATGGAGCGGTCCTGCCCGCTGTGCATCGCAGAACCCGAGCCGCGCCGGTCCTGGATCTGGGGCCTGCCGCTGGCCGTGGGCTGCACCCTGCACCGGCGCCGCCTGTTCTGGCGCGAGGAGCTGCTGCGGGTCGAGGTCGCCGGGCTCGATGTCGTGCCGATCCCGATCCCCGAACCCTTTGCGACACTGGAGAACTACACCCACCAAGCGCTCACCACCCGCGCGGTGGCCTTGCCGGGCCGGTGCGTGCACGCCGGGGTGTGGTTCCGGCTGCTGCGGACTCTGCTCGACGAGCTGAGCTTGTCGCCGAACGGCGTGCGCGCCGAAGCAGCGCGGACACTCGCGCAGGTGTGGGAGGCCGCCGAGGTCGAACCCCGCGCCGGAGTGCGGCTGTGGCAGCCCTACGAACGGCTGCCCTGGCCGCACCAGCAAGACCTGCTCACCGCAGCCGCGGTCGCGCTGGATCTGGCCGCGCGCGGGCGCATCCGCCCGCGCGGCTCGCTCGCCGCGCTGCTGGCCGCCCCGCAGCAGCACAACCACCCCGGCGAGCCGCCCCCGGACCGTGATATCGCCGCGTCCCGCCTCCGGCTCGTCGACGACACCCGATGCCTGCGCCGCCCCGCCCAGTTCCGCGCGCGCGTCGACGAACTCGCCCACGCGGTGCGCACCGACCCCGAGAGCGCGCGCCAGGTGCTGGCCTTCCTCATCCGCTCCGATCCGAGCCCGGCCAATCTCGAGCGCGAGCGCGATGTGCTGATCCGGGATGCGGGCATGCCACCGGATTTCGTGCGGACCCGCGCCGAAACCGAGGCCATGCTGATCCTCTACGGACACGACCCCGGCGAGATCGCCCGCGCGATCACCGAATTCAGCGACGAATCCCCGTTGCGCGCCGCCGAGGGCCCGGCGGCGGAGCTGTTCACTCCCGAGGACCTCGCGCAGCTGCGCGCCCGGCTGGAGCCGTGACCGCAACCCGCTCCGACTGTTTCATAGGTGATCGCCTGTGAAACGGCGCCGCCCGGAAGCGCCGTGCAGGGCATCACGCGTTTCATAGGTCGTTCCAACTGCGTGGACCGTTGAAACACTCCCATGAAACGATACGACGGGTGAGCGCCGAGTTCCTGAGTGTGGAAGCCAATGACTGCCCGATGTCGTCGTGCACCGCCCCGGCCGGGTCACCGTGCCGGACCGGGCGGGGCAAGGTCGCCAGTCAGTACCACACCGCCCGGTTCCGGCTCGTGCCTTCCCTGTCCAAGACACTCAACGTTTCAACCCCAGCCATCCGCAAGCCTGGCTCGGCTTGGATCGAACTGCCCCGCCCTATAGCAGCCAGCGCCGCCACGGGCGGGCACGTCCGCATCGGCTACGCCCGCGCCTCCACCAACCGCCAGTCCCTCGACACCCAACTCGACTCCCTGGCCGCCGCCGGCGTTACCCGGGTGTTCTCCGAGAAGATCTCCACCCGCGTCACCCACCGCCCCGAACTGGACGCCGCGGTCGCTCTCGCTCAAGAGATGCGCGTGGCCGGTATCGCGGTCACCGTAGTGGTCCACGAGCACAAACGGCTCGGCCGCGGCATCGAACTAGCCGCACTCGCCGAACAGCTCAAGGCATCCGGCATCGGCCTGGAATTCCTCACCGGCGAGCTGCAAGGACAACACGACCCATCCGGGATCGTGTTCACCGTGCTCGCAGCACTATCCGGAATGGAACGCGAATACATCCGCGACCGCACCCTCGAAGGCCACGAATCCGCCCGCAAACGCGGCAAAACCATCGGCGGAGCCACCGTCGTAGGCGACGACATGCTCTCCCACGCCCTGCACCTGAGCGCCCAAGGACTCAGCCTGCGCGACATCGCCGCCCGCCTCGTCATCACCAAAGGCAAGAAGAAAGGCCAACACCCCTCCCCAGCCACCGTCCTGCGCATGCTCCGCGACCACGACCGCCGCACCGCAGACTCAGTGGGAACCGAAGACTCAGCGGGAACCGAAGACTGACCCCAACCCGGCCAGTATCTACTTTGCGGCTCGGGCCAAGTCCCCAGGGTTCCGGTTTATCCGAACAGGGCCTGGCGTTGCCAGAATCGCTGTTCGACGGATTTGACGTAGGCGGATGGGTCGGCTGCGGGTGAGGTTTCTTCGAGTTCTCCGTCGTCGGCGACGTAGTAGATCGAGGTGGTGCTCTGGTTCCCGACTGCGGGTGTGTGCACGATCCAGCCGACACTGAAACGCTTCGCTGCCAACCTTCCCGGGCAGGTGTTATCGGTGCCGGAATCGCGGGTGAGGATGTGCTTGCGCACCTGCGCGAGGGCTTGTGCCTGCGGCATGGGTTCAACAGCGCATGCGGGATTGTTCGCGGACGCGGCAGATGGTGCGGAGTGGGGATCGTCGGTGCGCCCAAAAGGCATCAATGGCGAGCTGGTGTCTGCCGCGGGCGCGTCCTGCGTGTCGTTCTGTTCACCAGCAGCCGCATCCACCTGTGCTGACAGACTCGGCCGTGTATGCATGATTCTCGGGTCTCCTACCGAGACACGAGCGGCGGTAGTCGAGGCGTCTGTAGCGCTGCTGTCGTTGGATGACGATTCCGGCTGTGCCCCGAAGGGATAGGACACGACAGGAGTTTTCTTCAGAACGACAACTTGGTGTTCGCCAGATGAGGTGTACAGCCAGTGCTGTGGTCCTTCACTCATGCTTGCGGTTCCTCTTCGGTGATACCGGCAGCGCCCTGCGGAGGCTCCCACTGTAGGCCGGTGGCGGCGCGAGGTCATGGCCACTGCTGACAATGCCACGAGGCGGCCCGCGCCCGCCGTGGTTCGATTCGACCGATGATGCGGCGGCCGAGCGTGACCACCCACCAACGAATCCGTACGCGCGGAGGAGACATGAGCGTTCGCAGCACCCCGTCTGAAACCGAACGGTCACATCACCCGGACCAGGCAGCCGCCAGTTCTGGGGAACTGGGCGGTGACCTGGCCAGCGTCACGCCGATACGGTTACCGGGCTGCGATCCCGAACCCGCCGCTATGGGGTCGTGTTGCGCTGGCAAGGAGACCGGCCTCGGCTGCGGAGGAGACCGTGTCACCGCAGCTATGCGTGGGCGTGGTCGCGTGATGAACCATCGGAACGGGGAAGATGCTCGCCATAAAGATTGTCGTGTGGGGCTTGGTCGCGGGATTGGTCAGCACTGCCGCAATGGTGGTCTTCTACTCGAACCCGTGGGTGGCGCGTATCCATACCCACCACCAGAGAACCAACGTCGCCGGACAGAGCAACCGCCCGGGTCCGCGCAGGTTCACCACGCATTTCCTGGGCACCCAGCTCGAGGCCTACGTCATGACCATCGGATACGCGTGGTTGCATCCGTTACTGCCGATGAACGGACTGACCGGGGCGCTGACACTGGCCGTCCTCTTCGCGGCATTACGCGTCTGCGCGCCGGTGTGGGCGCTGTGGATGCAGGGAACCTATTCCGGCGGCTACCTCGCCGTGGAAGTCGCCAGCGCAGTCGTCAGCAGCCTCGTCATCACGCTGTCGGTCTATGCGCTCATGTAACGACCGGCGCCCGCGCGAGTGCACCGACCGACGGCGCGGCGCTCCGAAATGCCGACTCCCCAAGTCACCGTCATGGGCAGCGCTGTCAAGACAAATCATCCTATCGTCCAGCAGTTTTCCGAGTGAGGTGTGGTCTCGTGGTCGGCAAATGGTTCCGTAAGCGTGTGGTCGAGCCACTGTCCAGGGATGTCATCCCCGACGCCGCCCATGCGGCGGGAAAGCCGATTCGGCAGACAGGGGAAACCGTTGAGGAGTTCGCGGGCAAGACGATGCCCGAACAAGACCTGCAAGGTCGACTCCAGATCGAGCAGCGGTCCGGTCCCGGAGGGCCACCAGCAGGTGGGTATGAGCCGGTCGCCCCGTCGCCGAGGTCGTCGGCGATGTTCTCGCCGGGCATGTCCGCACAGCACGTCCATGAAACGGTGGCGGGGCTGCTGAGCGACCCCGCTGCCGCCGGTGTCGCCGCGCTGCCGGTGAACTACGGTCTGAAAGCCTCGGGCAAAGACGGGGTCCGCCTGGATTTGACGACGCAGCGCAGTGCCGCCGGCTCCGTGGTCAGCGGGTGGGTCGAATCGCTTCGGATACCCGAGGGAGGGATATTGCATGATGTCTGGGGTGGTGAGAAGTTCGGCGAGTTCGAGTGGAGAGATCCGGGGAATGGGACGGATCCGTCGTGGTCGATGCGGCTTCTGGGGGATCGCAAGCGTCTCGGTGAGGTAGCCGACTCGCTGCCTGAGCAGTTGGCCGCGCTGGCTCCGGGGTTCGGTGCGGATCGGGTGCGTTCGTTGGTGACCGACGCGGTGCAGGTGGCCTCGCAGCACAAGGATCTGAAGAAGTGGGGCGGATCGCTGGCTGCCGAGGCGACGGGCGAGCAGCTGCGTGTGCGTGTGTCGAAAGGCGCCGTACCCGCAGAAATGATACCTGCCGACTGGGTGTTGTTCGATCGCACCATCACCCGGGACTAGGGCAAGGTCAGGTACGCGAGACGAACAGCGCCCGTGGCTCCAGATCCAGCATCCAGCCGGTGTCAGTTTTCGAAGTCGCCTTCAGTGATGTTCGAAGTCCTGTTCAGTGAGGCTGGCGTGGGGTCGGTCAGGTGCGGTCAGGTCGTGAGTTCGTTGATGTGGTTTTGCAGTGAGGGAATCCACTGCACGAGTGCCGGGAGATCGGCGGTGGTGACACGGACTTCTTCGCCGTGGCGGGTTCGTTTGGATCCGTCGGAGTCCAGCGGTGGTAGGTCGGTGGGTACGACCATGTGGGGTACGCCCAAGATGCGTATTCCGCTGGTCGGGGTCGGCACCCGGGGAACATCATCTCCGAGAAAACGGGGGAAGCACAACATGGCGGCAAAGAACCCTGTCCGGCGCACAAAAGCCGCTCGCGAACTGGCTGAGAAGTGGGGCGCATCGGACCGCACGATCCGCCGGATCGTCGCGGAACCGCGCGCCGACTACGAGTCTCGAGCGCTCGAGAAGCGGCGGCGGGCCCAGCAGATGCGCAGCGAGGGCGCGACCTACCGCCAGATCGCCGACGAGCTGGGCGTCGGGATCGGGTCGGTGTCGGCACTGCTCCGGACGCCGGTTCCCGCTGAGGCGAAGTCCGCGTAACCCGTCCCGGACTCGAACGCTTGTGCGGTTTCTGACCGCCGATAAGCCCGCCTATCAGCGTGGTCGTAGTGGTCGGGTTTTCTTCACGGGCCATGGGTTGGCCAGTTTCCCTTGGTGCTGTAGGGCTTTGATCCATCCTTGGGCGATGCGGTGGGGCACGTCGTAGTGGCGTGCGACCTTGGCAATCGATCCCAACCGCCAGTAGTTGACCCCGAAATCCGAGGGTAGCGGCGGGATTTCGGGGGGCTGCCGGTGCACCCGGGCAGCGACGGTCGAGGTGGGTGCGGTAGCCCGGGTACTGGCGCTGCCGCCGGATGCTGTCGATGCCGGGGGTGTGGGGTCCGGTGATCGGGGTGCGGCCGCGGTGCGGATCAGGTCCGCGAAATCCAGCTCGGCCAAGGCCTGGGGCACCTGCTGTCCGGACGTGGGGGTGCGGACCGTGACCAGGTGGGTACCAGTGGCATCGACGTGCACGACGGCGGCCAGGCGGGTGTGCCCGGTGTCGGTGTCGGTGATCGTGAGGGTGAAGGTGTCGCTCATGGGGTTGCGCTCGCTGGGTCGGTGCGGATGTGGCGGTAGATGGTCATGGGGCTGACGCCGCAGGTGGCCGCGATCTCGGCCATGGTGAAGGTCTTCGAGTCGTACATGCGCTGGGCCCGCTCGACCAGCACGGGAGTCATTTTGGG
>NZ_JBSGEZ010000077.1:0-33777 GCF_053603155.1 Nocardia sp. NPDC004260
GCGACATCGACCGAAACACCTACAAGATTGAGATCGACGTCACCATCAACACCAGTTGACACCAGCCCGACCAGCCTATGTGAGCGGCATTGGGGTTAGGGCGACCGGGTCGTTCCGGGTGCCGAGCGTGGGCGGGCGCCGACTGCCGGTGTCCGTGGGTGGGGTGGACCGCTTCTGCGTCCCATCGTTCGCATCGGTGGGATCGGGGTCCGAGCTGGTGGTCGAAGGGTTTAGGCCGAGTCCGGTCAGGTCGATGGCGCCGAGGTCGATGCCGATCGGTTCGGGGGTCTCCGGATCGGATACGGGTGTGTTGGGTGGTTGATCGGTCGTGGTGCCGGATGCCGTAGGTGGCGGCATGGGCACTTCGAACCAGATGGTTTTGCCGCCGGCGCGTTCCAGGATCACACCCCAGACCGAGGCCATTGCTTCGAGCATGCCGAGGAAGAAACCGTGGGTGTCGGCGACGATCCCGGTATCGGCCCATTCGGCGGCTTGGTCATCGGTGAAGGCGGCGGCGCTGACGGTGCCCTGGGTGGTTGCCTCTTGTCGTGCGGGTAGGCCACGGCTGGTATCGGTGATCCCGACGCGAATCGTGTTTCCGTCGATCCGGATTCGTACCCGGGCGTCGCCTTGGTCGGCGTAGCGGTAGACGTTTTGGACGAGGTCGGATACGAGGACGGTCAGGTCGTAGGGATCAGGGTGGCCGGCCTGTCGCAAGCGCTGTCGTACTGCTCGCCGCGCGAGGTACGGGCCCCGTTGCAAGGAGTCCTGCGGTATGACCAGGTCGAGGATCAGTTCGCGGGGTGGTTGCGAGGGGTCGCTGGTGTCGGCGGTTTCGAAAAGCTTGAACCAGACTTGTTTTCCGCTGTCGCGGGGGAGCACCCATCCCCAGGTTTCGGTGTGTGTGTCGAGGAGGTCGACGGCGCGCCACTCGGGGCGGTTGCCGCTCTCGCGCGCCGGCAGGGTGCGGCTGTCGTCGCTGACGTGGATCTCGATCCAGCGTTGGCCTGTTTGTCCGTGGATGGCAGCGGAGATTTCGGGTGTCCCGCCGCCGTCGGCGCGGGCTTGCAAAGCGAGTTCCCAGGCGATGGCGGCGGCCCGGTCGGTGTGTTCGGCGATGGGCCAGTCGGCCAGCGCCCGGTGCAGCGGTTCGACGGCCGCGGCGATGTCCTGCAGACTCAGGCATCGGGTGGCGGTGTCGACCAGGTGACGGAGTTCGGCGGGCGCGTCCGGGCGGCGCGTGAGTGCGCGGAGGTGGTGCAGCGGGTCGCTGCTGATGCGGTCGGTCCATCCTGTACCCGGCTGGGGCAGGCCGAGGATGTGAGCGAGTTGGTAATCGAATTCTTCTGCCCGGCTCTGCCATTCGGCGCGCTGCTCGGGGGTGGTTGTGTCACGGGCGAGCTCCTGCGCTTTGGCTTCATGGGCGAGGCGGTCGACCACCCAGCCGGGGAGCCGGGTGAGGTCGGCTCGGTCGGCGGCGTCGCGGCGCTCGGCGTCGGTCATCGATCGCAGTTCGACATCGATCTGATCGAGTACCTGCTTGACCGCGCCGGGCAGGCCGTTCTGCAGGGCCGCAGCGACCTCCGCGGGGGTATGCGTCGCGGCCGTCATGGGGGTTTCGCGTGAGGGCGGCGTGTCCGCGGTGTCGGCATTCTCCGCATCGCTGTCCGGTAGCGGCTCGAATACCTGCGATTCGTTCGGGATCCAGTAGCCGAGCGCCGAAGCCGCAGTGAGTACACGACGCGCTCGTTCGGTGTGCGCCGGGATGCTGCCCCGAAGCACACCGTTGACCGTCGACTGGTCGACCCCGGACAGCTGCGCGACCTGGGCGCGGGTGGGCTGCTCCACGAATGTTCCAGGTACGAACTCGCCGTCTTCGAGTGTCGGCGGGGTGAACCGTTCCGCAATGAAGTCCGGATCGATGGTGATGCGCAGATGTGCCGGAATCTCGTAGCCGAGCCAGTGCGCGGCGACCAGAATGCGCTGTTCCAGTTCGGAGTGGGCCGGCTCGGCGCGATTCATCGCCTTGCCGACCGCGGTGGGATGTACCCCCGCCAACTTGGCCACGTCCACGGCGGAGGGCTGCCGGTCCAACTCCCAAACACCGAGTGCGAGAAAAGCTTCGGCCAGCTCGGTGATGCGGTCCAGGGCGGGGATGTTCGCCGCGGTGAGCCTGCGAAGCCTGGCGCGCACGTACGCGTGATCTAGCGCCCGGGGCGGGGTACCAAGCAGTTCGGCCAGTTCCGTGCGCAGTGCGTGCAGATGGGCGAACTCGATTTCCTGCGCCCGCGGGTACCAGAACCCGAGCTGATCGGCAGCGGCAAGCACCCGCCGCCCGACGTCCGAGTCGGCCGCGATGGTTCCCCTGAAGACCGCACTGACCGTCTTGTTGTCGACGCCGGCCGCGCGCCCGACCTTGGCCGGTGAAGGTTGTGCGGCGAAGCTGCCCGGTAGGAAGCGACCATTGAGGAAGCGCGGCGGAGTAAACCGGTCGCGGGCAAACGCCGGATCAATGACCTTCTCGTAGCCGGGCGATATCGGATACCCGAACCACTGTGCTGCGATAAGGACGCGCTGCTCTTCTTCGGTGCGCGCGGGCTTGCCGCGCTGTGCGTAGGTGTCGAGCACATGCCCGATCGACCGCTGGTCGACGTCGGCGAGCCGCTGCACGTCCGCTTTCGTCGGCCTCCGATCAGCATCGCGCTCGTCGAGCTCGAGGAAGATTTCGACCACTTCGACCACATGACGGAGTTCCGGTGTTCCGGTCGCATCGGCCACCATTCGCAGCACGGCCAACGGATCGTCGGCCGGCGGCGCGTAGGTGGCCCCCCATCCGGCGGTCGAAAGAATCTGGGCCAACTGCTGATTCAGTTCGGGGTTGGGGACGCTCGGATCCGATGCCATTCGGCGTGCAACCCATGACAGTACATCCGGTATCCGTCCCTGTTCGGCGATTCGGCGCCACCCGTCCGGGCCCAGAACCCGCAATTGGCGCTGCACGAGGTCGAGACCCTGCCGGACCGGCTCCTGCTGCACTCGAGCCGGGCCGATTCCCCATGCGGCGGCCAATTCCGCACGCAACGTCGCGATCTGCTGAGTGTCGAGGCGTCGACCGGGGTGGGTTTCCTCGGCGTCACCGCTGGTAGGCGCGGCCGAAGGGGATTGGGCGCCGGTGGTTCCGGTGCCGAGCGGCTCCGGCATCCGGAACACATGGCGTTCGGATCGGTTGTCGGCATCCCAGAGTTCGGCCAACCTTTCGATGTCGTGCCCTACGAAGAAGTTCTCGAGAGCGGCGGCGAGCGTCGCGATCTCCGGAGAGTCACTGATTTCCGCGACGCGATACAACTCGGCAGGCAGCTCGGTGGCGTCGTCGGGCAACGGACGCAATTCCGTAAGGCCGAGTAGCTGTGCGAGCTCGGAATCGAGCTGTTCGCCTCCGCGATACAGGCGATTTCGCTCTGTTGCGGACAGCGCTCCGCCATCGATTGCCTGGGCCGTCGACGATTGGATTTCCCGGTCCAACCGAATGCGATTCGCGATCCACGGTCCGAGCCGTGTGACCAGCCCGCCGCGGACTGCATGGGCAACTTCCTCCGAACTCATAGTCTGCAGTTGCGCCTGCACGGTGCTCACCGCTTGGCGTACCACCCCGTGGCGCAGCAGATTCGGAGCGATGCCGAGTAGGTCGCCCAGGAGCGCGCGTGCGGCCTCGGCTTCGGTCCGTGCTCGGTTGCCCGCGAGCGGATTCGGCTGAAGCCGACTGAGGTCCACACCGAACTTCTCGGCCAGGTGACCACGTGTCGACGCCGATGGCAGCCGCATCGTGCCTGCCTCGCGGCGAAGGTCGGCCACGAGACGGGGTGCTGCGCTCCGCAATACCCAAGCATCATCTCGCCTCGTGCGGTGTCCCAAAGCGTCGCTGATCTCCTCGAGGCGCACACCCCCGAAGTACACAAGTTCACAGTATGTCCGTGACTCGTTGGGCAACCGTTCGATCGCGCGGAGCAACGCCGCCAGATCACCCCTCATCGCGGCGGCCACCTCGCTCGGTACGCGTGCCTCGACTGCCAGCAGCAGCTCGGCATACCGGCGGGATCCGGGTATCGGAAGCTCGTCGACTCCCACCTGGAATATCGGTCCCCGTGACAGCCACCTGATCAACGTCCGCGGTACCTGGCCGCGCAGCGATCCCCGGACGCGGCCCATGATCCGCCATATCTCGCCAGTGGCCAATCCCCGCAGGTAGTCGAGTTCAGCGTATTGCCGTGGGACATCGGGAAGCGCGGCGATAGCTTCCAGCAGTGCCGGAAGGTCACCGTTTACTGCTTCCCTCAGTTCAGCGGGCAGGCGGGCCTCCACCGCCGCCCGCAGGTCGTCATACTCCGGTGATCCGGGCGGTGGCAGCATGTCGGTACCGAGTTCGAACACCGCTCCACGGGCCACAACTTTCGCCAGTATCGGAGGGACGGTTTCGAGCAGGTTCTTGAATGTGTTGACTTCGATGCCCAGCTCTCGCACCATCCGAGACCGCGGCGTCCCATGCAGGTAGTACGACTCGGCGAACCGCCGCTGCCGCTCCTCCGGCAATTGGGCTATTGCGCGCAGCAGCGCTGCGAGGTCGCCGTCCACCGCATCCCGCAACATCGCCGGCATGCGTCGCTCGACCGTGTGCCTGAGCTCGGCATAGCGCGGCGAGTCCGCCGGCGGCAGGCCGTCCAGCCCGAGCCAGTCATATTCCAATCCATCCGTGAGCTCATCGACGGACAGTGGTTCGGCTTCCTCGACACTGCCGGAACGCGATGTGAGCGACGCAAGGAACTCGCGCCGATCCGAGACCCCCACTTTTTGATAGATCCGCTCGGCGTGGGTTTGTACCGCTGTCTCGGATATCTGCAGCCGTTCAGCGATCTCTGTATTGCTCATGCCCTCGGCGAGCAAGGTGAAGACTGCTCGCTGGCGTTCGGTGAGCGGAAGTTGTCCGGGGTCAACCAGTGTGTCCGCGAGCTCATCGATATCGACATCCTCGATGCTGTCGAACCGTGTTGTGAGCGTCGCCAGCAACTCGCTTCGGTTCGATACCCTGCGTTTGCGGCAGATCCGTTCGGTGTGGTTCTTGACCGATGCCTCGGATATTTGCAGCTGTTCGGCAATCTCCGCGATGCTCTTGCCTTCGGCGAGCAAGGTGAGGACTGCTCGCTGGCGTTCGGTCAGCGGGAGCTGTCCAGGGGCGACCGTCATTGCCGCGTCTGGCAGGCCGACCGGCGCTGCCACGGGACTCGGAGTCTGCGAGTCGGCCGATTCCGAGTCGCGGGTGCCGGGCTCGTCGGGATCGAGATCGATCGCGACGGGGTCGTTGCGGTTGCCGGAGGTAGTTGCGCGCTGTTCTGCGTCGACCGTTCCCATCGGCCCGTCCGGGTGATACCAGAACCCGATCTCGTCGGCCGCACTGCGCACCAGCCGCATATCATCTTGCGTGCCCGAGCCTTTGACCACATCACGGACAGTGGCCTTGGCCGTGCCCGCTGCCTCGACCAGCTTGTCGCGAGACGGCTGCGGCTTGATCCGCGCGGGAACGAACTCGTCGCCGATCCAGCGCGCCGGACGAACGCGACGCGTCACGAAGTTCGGATCGGTGAGGGCCGCGATGTCCGCGCGGTCGGGCGGTACACCCAACCGGTGAGCCGCAGCCAGGACGCGTTGCGTAGTCTCGCCGTGCCACGGCTTCTTCGCGCCGAACCGTCCGTGGAACACGCTGCTGACATACGAATCGCCCACACCCGCCAGCCGGGCGATATCGGCTCGAGTCGGTTTCTGCTCGGTTTGGCTCGGGCGCAGGGTGAGGTAGCGCTCCGCCAGACGGCGAGTCTGTGGCGCGACGGTCTCGTCGGCGGCCAGCACCTCGGCGTGCGTGCGGGTCAGTTCGTCGTCGGCGACGCCCACCTGCTGCGCCAGCTGGCTGCGCAGCGTGTGGATCTGGACCGTGTCCAGCGGGACTGCCGCCAGAGGTTCGAGAGTGGCACACAGGAATGTCTCACTCGCGGCGACAAGGTGTTCCAGCTCCGGCGAGTCCGTCAGGCTCGTGATCCAGTACAGCTCGGCCAGCACCTCGCCCGTGGTCATCGGCCGGGGCGGGCTCAGGTCTTGCAACCCCAGCAGTGCCCGCAACTTTTGGTCGAGAGCCCGGCGCCGGTTATCGAAACCGTTCTGGTCCAATGGATCAGCCTCAGCGTCGGCCGCATCCTCGAGTCCGGATTCCTCGCCGTCGCGCCGCTCCAGCTCGGCCAGCGCGCCCTCGTGAGTGGCCGCTTCCTGATCCGCATGCAGTTCGAGCTGGGACCGGATCCATCGACTCAGTTCCTGACCGTCGATGCCGGTCACGGCGGTGGGCATGGCCTGTGTCTGTTCCGCGACGAGGGTGAGGGCGAGGCGTACAGCTCCCCGCGTCACCGCAGCGGGTGGCAGCCCGAGTTGCTCGGCCAGCGCGGTCTGGGCCGGGTCCGAGGCCACTTCGGCGGGCTGGGCCGATGGTGACTCGCCGGATCCGTCGATGTCGGCGGGGATGGGCGAGGCATCGTGGGAGTCGGGTGTCGACTCTCGGTCGGTATCCGTCGCCGTTGCCCGCCGCAGCGCGTCCGTGACGCGCGCCTGCAACTCCGGGTCCGGGGCGTCCGCGGGATCGTCGACGGCGATACCGCTGTGCAGTGCCCAGGCGACCAGCCCGGCGGTGTCGTCGATACCGAGTTTGGTGCGTAGGCCGCGCCGGATGTACTTCACCAACGGCACCGAGAGGCCCAGCTCTGCCGAAATAGCCGGGTTCGTGAACCGCCGGGCCACCAGGCGCAGGACACTGGTCTCCTGCGGTGTCAGACCGACGTCGGCCGTCGGTTCGGGTATCGGTTGCGGGTGTTCGGCCGACCATGCCCGCTGCGCCGCCATCAGGAGCACGGCCCGATCAGGGGTTCCGAGCTTCACCGCGATGCTGTCGAGTTCATTGATCACCGTGGCGTGCGATCCGCCCAACGTGCGAGCGATCGCATTGAGCGACAAGCCTTGTGCGGCCAGCCGCAGCACCTCGGGTTCACGCCCGGTCAGTTCGGAGGGGCGGGTGGCGATCCGAGATCGGAAGGCGCGCACCGTGGCCCAGGACACCGCTGCCGGATCACGGCTCGTCCCCGGCAGCGACTCGGCGAGCGCCTCGAGCCGCTCGCGCTGCGATGACGGTTCTCGTCGCTGCGCCGACACCCGGATCCGGCCGCGCGCACCGATCTTGTCGGCCAGTTGCCCCAGCAAGGGATCCAACCGGCTTTGCGGCATGTCGAGTGCGGTGGCGAGGGCGTCGGGTGGCGCTCCTTCGGTGACCAGGTGGAGCAGGAGCGCCTCGAATTCGCTCAGTTCGACGGTCCGCGCCTCTGCGCGAGGCGACTGGAGGCTACGCGCCCGGGCGGCGAGTTCCTCGTGATCCGAGGTGCCCAGCTTGGCCTGGATATGGACCCGATAGCCCCGTGCCGTAGCTGCAGTAACTCCCAGCTGGTCACCGATCGCCTGATCCGTGAGACCGGCCGCAACCAGGTCGAGAACCTCGCGTTCGCGGGGAGACAGGTCGACGTCCTTCCGCGTTGCCGCGGTGTGGGGATCGCCGGGCTGGAAGGCCCCCTGTCGCTGTGCCGCCAGCAGACCGGGCAGCCTGCCCTCGACACCCAACCGGCCGGGGAGCGCGGCCATGAACGTCCGCACTCGATACCGCGTCGTCGCCAGCTCGGTAGCGATTTCGCGATTGTCCAGGCCGTTCGCCGCCAGCTGGAGAATGGCGACCTCGTCCGGAGAGAATTCGACGTCGATGTGCGGGCCGGATGGTTCGTCCAGCCATCCCTCCCGATCTGCCGCGAGGACCGCGGGAATCAGGCTCGGGCAGCGGAGTTTGGCGCACGCACGGCGGGCATAACTCTGGACGGTTTTGTGCGAGATGCCCATAAGCGGGCCGATTTCGGGGTACAACAGGCCGCGCGCACTCAGGCGCAACACCTCGAGCTCCCGGAAGGTCAGCCCGCCTCTGTCGGGGATCGCAGCGTCGGATTCGGTCTGATCTGGCTGGGGCACAACCCGTTCGGGAGATTCCCCGGATGTCCGGACGCGAGCGACTGCCGAGGCGAATCTGCGAATCGCAGCCCATAGCAGAGGGTCCATGTCCTCGCCGGGATCCGGTAGCACCGCTGCGGCTGTCCGGTCCGACCGGCCCGGCCAGAACTGGCGCAGTACCCGCTGCTGGTTCGGGTCGAGCCCGGCCTCGCGGAGGGCGCGCCGCAGATCCTCTGGGTCGGCGTCGGCCAGGGCGCGAGCTACCGCATCGCTCCGTTCGATCGACGGGCCGGCGACGTAGATCGCCAAGATCTGCCGCCGGAAGCTGTCGAAAGCAGCACGCCTCGACGTCTGGGCTGAGCGAGGCAAGTCCGGAACGGGTTGCGTCGGGTCCGGCTGCACATTGTCGGGGTCGCCGAGGTGGATCGGGGCCGGGACAGCTGCCCGCGCGTGGGACCGACTGTGCTGCTGCCAGAACTCCGGTGGCAACGCCGACCTGTCGTCAGGTCGCGGTTCGGGCTTCTGCGCGGTGCCGTCCGGGGTCGATGTGACCGTGGCGCGGTGCTCCGCCTGGAGCCGGTCCAACTCATCGAGCACGAAACCGGTGTCCGGATTCAAATATGCGATTTGCTGTTCCGCGTAGTCGGCGCGCGCGGCGGGGGACATAGCGCGCCATCTCGCGGCCAGGGATGCGGACGGGCCGTTCGAGGCGATGCTCGTGCCGAACTCCGATGCAGCCGGGACCGGACCGCGATAGTCCGCCTGCACCAGTGCATTACGCTGTTCGGCTTCCCGCAACACCTGGAAATACGGAATGTCACGAAGCAGGGCCTGCAGTACGTAGGCGGGATGTGTGCGATCGGCCGGTGCGGTCCTGCCGAACGCATTGTTCGCCTCGGCCAGGGCTTCCGCGGGATTGAATACCGCGAGGTCACCCATTTTGGGCTCGTAGGTGCCCATTTCCGGCCCCTGCGCCTCTTCGCCCGCACGTATTCGGTTGTATTCCTCGCCCGCAACGATCCGGCTACGGGTATCGCTGTCGAGTTGGTCGAGCCAGGCGTCGTATACGGACTTCAGGTCGACCCAGCCCGTGTCTTCGGTTTCCGCATCCCATGGACCCTGGTGGGTCCGCCGCCGCGCGCTGGCAGCCCCGCCATCGTCTCTCCGGGAGAGTCCGGACTGTCGTAGCCATTCATCGAAAGCCGCTCGACTCTTGAATTCGTTCAACCAGATGTCGAATGCTGCGAACAGGCGGTCTCCATCGCGCCGCGTCTGCTTGACGCGGCTGTACGAATCGAGCTGCCCCAGCCAATCGTCGAAATCGAGGTCCGGCGCCAGCATGCCGGCCTTTTTGAACTCGGCGAAATGCGTGTACAGGAATCCGAATGCCCGTGCCTCTTTGGAGTCTTCGTAGTCCTTCCCCTGGACGGCTCCGTCTCGCAGGTGGGCAATCGGCTTCTTGTCGTAGAGCCCCTTCCGTGCTGCTCGATCCTGCAGATGGCCCATCTCGTGACTGACGGCGTCGTACGCTGGATCGCCGGTCGGGGCCATCAGGCGGCCTGCCTGCACCGCCTTCCGCATGGTGTTCCGGAATCTCTCCGGGTCACCGAAGAGGTTCTCGTTCAGGACCATGAAGGTCGGGGCGACCTCTCCGATGCCTTCGGGAGTCCAGATACAGGCACCGGTATTGCCGGCCATGGCGGCGACCAGTACGACGTCGAGCTTGATCTCCTGCCCTGCCGCGAAACCGTCGACAATCGCATTCCTGATCGACAGAGCCGTGTCGACGGAGATCTCCGGCTTGTCCAGACCGAGCACCTCGATGTCGAACTTCTCGAACAACTTCCGGGCAATGGCCTGCTTGGTCTTTCGATCGGCCTCGGCCGTCCGCGCGGAGTCCGCACGGTCGCGGTTCACGGCCGAGGGTTCCCGTTGCCGGGCCGTCGAATCGGCCGCCCGCACTGCGATCTCCTGCGCGACCCATCCGAAGAGGGTGACCTGAGC
This sequence comes from Nocardia sp. NPDC004260, assembly GCF_053603155.1. Taxonomy (NCBI): domain Bacteria; kingdom Bacillati; phylum Actinomycetota; class Actinomycetes; order Mycobacteriales; family Nocardiaceae; genus Nocardia; species Nocardia sp. NPDC004260. The sequence goes on from NZ_JBSGEZ010000077.1 coordinate 10,081, forward strand.
GTCGGTGAGGTCGTCGCTGCGGGATCTGGGATCGAGCGCTTCGCTGACGAGTCGGCGTACGGCGGGATTCAGGTGATTGAGGCTGTCGAGCCACGTGTTTCGCGCTTGGCTGAGCAGCCAGTCGCCGATGTCGATGCCCGGGGGGACTTGCCAGCCACCGGCGTCGGCGGCGCCGAGCGTGGCCCGGGCGACGGCGTGCGCCAGGAGCTGAATCCGCGTGGGTGGGGTGCCGTGCTCCGAATCCCCGCTGAGTACGGCACACATGGCCTGGGCGGTGGCTGGGCCGAAATGGCGGTCCAGGGCCTGCGCGGCGGACCGGTCGCCCTGCTGCGCCCGCTGCAATGTCTCGGTGCGGTCGCCGGGAGGCAGCTGGTCGAACGGGACGGTGGTGCCCGCGGCGGCCGCCAGGACGGGCTGGGCGGTCGGCACCTGCGCGACCAACTGGGCGACGGCCGCGGTGTGCGCGTCTTCGAGCCGGTGTCCTTGCTGCAGCACCGTCCCGGCGTCGGTGACGAGTTGGCGCTGCGCCGGATCGAGTTGATTCAGGCTGGTGTGCAGAAGATTTTGTGCGGTCTCGCGCACGTGGTCGGCGACGTCGGCGCCGATGGGGATCCCTTGCGACTCGACCTGATCGAATGCCGCGTCGCGGACGGCCTGCGCGACCGGCAGCAACGGCGCGGCCGCCTGTCCGCCGGGTGCGTCCAGCACCCGCAGGAGGTGGCGGAGGGTGCTGTCGCCGTGCTCGTCACGCAGGTTGGGTACGACCGGTGGGTTACCGGAAGCCAGGTTGGATGCCGCCCCGGCGGCGAGGCCTGCGACGGTCGGGACGGGGGTGCCGTTGTGGGAGGCGGCAGGTGTGTGCGCGGTCGCATGTGGAGCGGTCGCATGCGGCGCCGCGGTCGCTGCGGATTGGGGAGGGGGGTGCTGGGGTTGCCGGGTCGCGGTGCCATGTGCGTCCGTGGGTGGGGCGTTGGCTTGGTTGGCGCTCGCGTACTTGGAGGCGAGCTGATTCTGCTCGACGGCGTCCTTCATCGCCGGGACGGCATGCTTCCACAGGTTGTTCTCGGCGTTTCGCAGCGCCGTTTCGGTCCTGTTGAGTTCGATGCGCGTCGCCTCGGTGTTGAGGGCTTCGTGCTGTTCCTGGGCGGCCCGGTGGGCCTTGACGGCTTCGGTGTACTGAACGATCTGCTGCGTGACGCCGTGGTCGGTGACCCGGCCCAGAAAGTCCTCGGGGGAGACGTAGTGCACCGCCGAACCCGGGGTGCCGCCGTGCTCCCGGTCGTCGCCGGATCCGCCACGGGCGCCACGACCATCGACCTGGTCGTTCACCCGCTCGGAGTACGACGGCCCGCCGCTGACCTTGACGTCGACACCGCCGAGATCGATCACCTCCTGCGACGGTGTCGGGTCGGCGCCGCGGCCTCCGTCCTTGTTGGTGATATAGATGGTGCCCTTGTCCCCGAATTCCTCGATCTTCTGCCTGACCAGGGCCTCGGCGTCGGCATTGCTACCGCCGTGCTCGGCGTAGAACTCCGCATCGACCACCTCGAATTTCAGCTCGAAGTCCGCGCCGTGTTCTTCCCTCGCCGCTGTGCGGAGCAGGTCGATCAGTCCGATCCGCCCGGCATCCGGGTCGCCCCGGATTTCGCCGTTGTCCATGCACACGACCCACTGCGCACGGCCCGTTTGCTCCCCGTCGACAACATGTGCGTCCCGCACGATGTCGCGGGCCAGCTGAGTGAGTTTCGCATGGGTGTTCTCGTAGAATTTCGGCGGTTCCACGACGCGTTGCGATGTATAGAACGTCGGAAGCTCCGGCACCGGCCCCACGCCGTACAGGTCGTAGGTGATGCCCTCGACGCCCTTCATGGTCCCCGACAGACCAGACGGATCGAACAGCAATTTGCTGCCGATCAACTGCTGATCCGACATGCGCAGCGAATGTTCCTGATTCGCCCGGACCGGCAGCCCTTCCTTGAGGTCGACGAACTGACCGACGTCCTGCCAGCGCACCTCGGTCGACTTCGTCCTGTCCCACATCGCCTTGTCGTTGGTTTCGTGCGCGAGGATGCCGATCTTCGCGCCCTCGCCTTCGTCCGCCCGGGTGATGTAGTGCGTGCCCTTCTCCAGCCCCCAGCGGGCGTTGGCGGCATCGGCGTACAGCTTCAGCTCCGAGGCGGTGACCGGTCCGCCCGCCACCTTCTCCAGCTTGGCCACCGCCGCCGGGGTCGTTTCCGCGGCCCACATTCCCCGGGTGTGCTCCGGCCTCTTGAAATCCGCTGCCGTCAAACCGTGTTCACGCTCCGCGGTCGTCAGCCGATTCCAGATGCCCTGCAATTCGGCGCGCACCTCGGGTGGGGCCTCCTCCGCCGCCCCAGGGGAAAGTACGCATTCGGAATTGCCGTCGAAGATGGTGTCGAATTCGTCGACGGTGAGCTTGCCCGCCGGGAACGGGTCGTACCGGAGGTCGAGACCGTGGGCGGATGCCGCGGTATCCAGCCTTTCCTTGATCAGATCGATCGACGGTTTCGTGTTGAGGAAATCCCGCAGTGCCGTCACCTCCTGGTGCGACATGCCACTGGCCGCGAGCTCGTTCATCATCGAATCCGCGACCTTCAACGCCCGGAACAGGTAGTCCTCCTTCGTGCCGACGACGATCCGGCTACGGCCGGGCACCGGATCCGGCAGCGGACCGTCCTGATCCATCCGGACCACATCGATCCCGGTATCCGACTCCGGCCGCGCCACGAATGCGTGCAACTCACCGGCCAACTCACCGGCGAGCAGATCACTGCTGGTCCATGCATGTGCGGTGCCGTGATCGATGGCGTCGGACACCTTCTTCATAACCATGACGATGGTCTTGCCCTCACCGGTCTTCATATCGACCGGACCGTGCTCGAGCAGCAGGAACGCCGCGGCCTGCGTCTCCCGCACGAGCCGATGCCGGTCGTCACCACGGCGAATCCATTCCGTCATCGCCGCGACGCGCTCCTCCCTGGACCCCCGCACCATCGTGTCGGCCAACGACTCCGGTGATGCGTTCGCCAACGGGCTCGTACCGTCGGCCGTACTGCCCGGCTTCCGCAACTCCCCGATCGCGCGACCGGCATCCAGGGCCGTGCGTACCCGCTCCTGGGCGACCACATCGAACACGGCGTCGCGATCGGTGAGCACCCCGGCCTCGTAGTCGTTCATCAGCGAAACACCCGCGTTGTCCGAGATTTCGACCAGGTCGTGGGCTCTGGCCCGGGCTGCGGCGTCATGCTGGGCCACCGCCGCCTCGTACGCGTCCCGGCACTCGGCCAACCTCGCCTGAGCCTGCCGGAGCTGTTCCTGAGCGGCCCGCGCGGCTTCGACCTGCACCCGATCCTCCGCAGTGCCCCGCCCGAACAGCTCGCGTAACTCGTCGCCGAGGCCGACGCGGGTGGCCCGCTCATGCTCCTCCGCCACCCGTACGGCTTCCTCCTGCCGCTGCAACTCGGCATGGGCGGCCCGCTCGCGCTCGGCCGCCCCTTCGACACGCTGCCGGTGGTGTTCGCGCACCAGGTCGTTCTGCTGCCGCTCGGCCGCATTACGCTGCTCTACTTCGGCTCTCGCCCTCGCACGCGCGTCCGCGGCGGGGTCTTCGTCGCGGGCGGTGGGCGGAGCATCCGAATCTCCCTGCGCGCGAGCGGGTTCGGGCTCAGATGGTGGCGCCTCCGCGTCGTCGGGGGTATCGGATCTAGTCTTCGCCTGCTGCTCACTCGCACTGTCGTCGCTCGCTCGACCGCCGGGGACATCGTCTCCGCTGGTATCGGACTCACCGGGCTTCGGTTGCGATGGTCCCGCCTCGTCGACTACATCGGGATGACCCTTGGCCTGCTGCCCTTTCGCGCTGTCGTCGGCCGGGGGTGCGTGCTCCGGTGCATTCGACTCATCCGGATGCGTGGCTCGCGCGGTCTCGTCGCCTGTGGTGCCGTCGGCCGTGCGACCGTGCTCAGAATCCGGTTCGGCGGCCGCGGGCGGTGTGTTCCGGTTGTCGTTGTCGGTGGCGTGGGCGGCCGCCGACCCTGACGGGGCATGGCCGTCCTCGGCCTGCCCGCGCGCTCCTTCTACCGGTTCGACGGCGGGAGGGCGCTCGGCGGCAGCGTTCTTCGGGGCCGACACACGTGGCGGCCGACTACCTCCGGCAGCAGCGGGCGAACCACCGGCAGCGGGTGTGCCGGGCTGGACGCCTGCGGCCGGTCGCGCCGGGCCGCCCGACGGCTGCGCGGCCTGCCGCTGCGGCCCGGCCGCGTCCACGAACCTGTCCCCGCCGGGGGAGCGCGGACCGGAATCACCGCGCTGCGGAGCGGGCGACAGGTCGGTGGTGATCGTCATGGTCGGGGACACGTCGCGGTCCGATGACAGGCCCTCGGCCGAATCCTTCTGCGCCGCCGCCGGTGCCAGCTCGGGCCCGGCCGGTTCGGGATCGGTGGCCACGTCAGGAACCCGTTGTGCCACTTGCTCCTCGGTCGCCGACACGGTCGCGCTCTGTTGCGCCGATGCGTCGTGCGCGTCGGCCGTGACGGGTCGTGTACCGGCTTGCTCGTCCGCTGCGATACCTCGTTGCCGAACCGATGACCACGGCCCTGCCGCCGGATCGTCGCTTCGGGCATCCGCGACGGCGCGGCCTCGCGCGGCCGCCGGATCGTCGCCTCGGGCATCCGCTACGGCGCGGCCTCGCCCGGCCGGACCCTCGCCCGCCGTGTCCCGGCTGCCGGGGTGCGGGCGGGCCGTGGCGGCGGCGTTGTCCGCCACCGCGGCGTGCTCTGGCGCGGAAGGCGGCTGCGACGAGGTGTTTTCGGGACCGACCCGGTTGCCGTGAGCCGACCCGGGCGCGACATCGGCTGGTCGAGCATTGCCTTCGCCGGTATCCGCGGGGTGTGGTCGCACCGAGTGGCCGGGTCCGGCTGCAGGGTGATCGTGTTCGGGGGTCTGCCGTGCTGGGCTCGCGTTCTCGGCGGTGCTGTGATCCGAGTCGCGTAGTGCTGGAGGCAGTTCCCCGTCGACAGGAGCTTCAGCGGCGCCGACGGTCTCGGAATCCGGTCGTGCGGCGGGAGCGTCCCGTGACCCGGGCGCCTCCGCCGATGTCGGATCCGTCCCGATACTCGGCACGCCGACCGGGTTGACGGTGGACGCGATGGCGGCCGCGGGGAAGGTGACGGTCTTGACCGGATTGACGTTGTCGATCAGTGCGCCGGGCATGCCTGCGGGTGGTTCCCAGTCCACGCTGTTGTTCGGGACGGAGAACGGCTGCTCCGGAGGCGGCTTGTACTCTTTCGGCGGCGACACATCGGGCGGTTGATTGCCTCCCTCAGCCTTCGGCGTTGTCCCTGTAGAGGACGCGGGGGCCGGCTCCGCGGGTGTGGCAACGGCGTCGGAAGGGGGCTTGACAGACTTGACCGGGTTGAGGTTGTCGGGCGACAAATTCGGCACGTTCGCGGGCTGCCAGTCGGCATTGTTCAATGGGAGCGTGGGACGGACCGGGGCGTCCGCGGTTGCCCCGGTTTGGCGCAGCAGCGCCACAAGATTGTCGATCTGTTGTTGCTGATGGGTGTGGGAGGCGTTGTTCGGATCGAAGTCAGCGGTGACGATGCCATGCGAGCGCAGTGCGTCGACGAGCGAACCAGGCGACGCTTCGCGCCTGGTGACAACCGGTGCGGCAGCGGGGTCGGCAGTTGTGTCGGGAAGTGGTGCCCGGCTGCGCATGCCCTGTGCCGCGAAGGCTGCCGCGCCGATGAATCCGCTACCGATACCGGGGATCAGGCCCTCAGTGAAGGCCTTGCGGCTGAACGGCTGGTCCGACAGCGCAAGCGAGACGGCGGTGCCGCCGAGAGCGCCGACGGCTCCGGCTCCGGCGCCGACCATGGTGGTGCCGGCGAGCTGCAGGGCCACCCGTCCCACGGTGCTGTTGGCGTTTGCGCCGATGGTGGCGACCTTCGGCCCTGCCCAGAGTCCGAACAGCATGCCGAATAAGCCACCGACGGCGCCGGCGGCCGTGGCCACGCCGACCGACGTCCAATCCATCTGTTCACGGTCCCCCTTGGCAACCTGAACCGCTTGGGCGCCGGCTTGGGTGCCGCCGCCCATTGCCACCCCCATCACGACTCCGTTGCGCAGCAGCACCATCGAGCCGCGTTCCGCGGCCAGTTCCGCACCGCGCCCGGAAAGGAACGCCACGAACCTCATCCACAAGCGCTGCGCAGCGGTCCGGGTCGCCATCTGTGCTACGGCGGCCTGGATCGGACCACCGGCCACGAACATCAGTGCGCACCGGGCCAGCTGGAGAGCCAGGATCACGGCCATGCTGATGATGACCATCTTCTGCAGCTCGGTGGCGTTGGCGCTCTCGTAGAGCTGCCTGGCGAGGCTGTCGCAATTGGTGGCCTGCTGCCGGAAGCGATCGGCCGTGCGCCGGTGCTGGTCGGCGATCGCGGCGACGGTGTCGCCGTGTGAGCCCTCGGGCGGCTTTGCCTTGGCTTCGTGATATTCAGCCCGCTCACGACACCATTCGGCCTTATCCGACCACGCATCGGCGGCGCGTCGTTCCGCGTCCTCGTCGCCCAGAGGGAAGGACCCGGCTACACACATCACTACGGCCGGGGGCAGCCAGGCCGGCAAACGCAGCGTCATGTGGGCTCGCGTTCGTCGATGCCTATCCGGCAAGCGGCTCCGTGAACGCTACTGCTGCCGCCATCGCACGGTCGCATCCGGATCCCATGCCCTTCCCCCGGCGGGAAGTTCCTCTCCGGTCGTCGGCAGGTACGCAGCATCATTTGCACTACGCGGCCCGGTGCTACCTCGGGGGACCTTCGGTGTCCCCGCGGAAGAAGGCGCGAATCTCGTTGAGGCTGGGCGCGCCCGGCGAGATATCGGGCAGGTCGGGCAGGTCGTCGAAGTCGGCGTCGACGGGTGCGGCGATGGCCTCGGCCTGCTGCTGCGCCCCGCGTGCCGCGGCCCGAGTAGCGTCCACGATCGCCCTGCTCAGCTGCTCCGGTGTCTGGCGCATTGCCGCGGCCGTGAGGCGCAGGTCCGTCAGCACGCCTGCGGCGTCCACGGTCACCTCTACCGATTGGTCGGGAGAACTCGCCTGCGTGCGAGCATTTTCCAATTCTCGGAACACATCGGCGAGTCGGCCCTGCTGACGTTCGAAGGAGTCGAGGAGATGTTCGAGCTGGTTGCGCATGCCGTTGTTGGCCGAGCGCAGGCCTTCGCGCTCCCATCGATCCATGCCACAACCTTCCGACTCGAAATCCTCAGCGGACAGCGACGACCGAGGACCTCCGACCGTGCCCATAATGATGACCGGCAGGTGCGTGGCAACTCTCACCACTGGTGGGAAGGGGGAAGTCAGACGCCGTCCGCCCAGGCGAGCGACAGGTCTCATCGCCGGTCCGGCAACTCCGCACGCGACATCGCAACCAACAGCCGACCCAGTACCTTCTGCGGGCCGTTGGCCTCGTCCTCACTCGATTCCACCGCGGCGAATCCCTCGGCCAGCGCCCTGCCCGGAACGAACAGACCCTGCTCGAAACAGTGGTCGCCGAGTTGCGCCCGCCATCGCTTGTAGCCGGCGACCACCCGGCTCAGCGTCTCGCCTCGGGGGTCGTTGATCCGCACGTATTCGGTGATGAGCGCGCGTTGCGCTTCCTTGTGTGCCCGGAACCCGCCGGTGAGGTCGATCGCGGCGCCGAGTTCCCGCAGGATCGCGGTATACATCGGCCGACGTGGAAGACTGGATCGGGTCGTCGCCCGGAAACGGCCGGCCAACATCCGAGGATCGGTCACAGCAGCGTGAGCCAGCACGATCCACGGCGCCATCCCCCCGGTGTGCTTTGCCGGGCTGCGATTCTCGACGGCAGATAGCAAACCCGTCGCATCCCGGATCTCGATTCCGCGCAGCATGGCCGGCATCCGCGGGAGGACGGTGTCGACAGCATCGGCGATGTCCTGGACCGTTGCCGCGGCGATACCCGCCGCCTCGAATCCGACGATCTCGATGTTGTGCCGGGCGGCCATCTCCCGGGCGATCCGCACGGCCTCGGCATCGGTTGCTCGGCGCGCATGCACGCTTGCAGGTTTCGGGGCCCGCTTCTTCCCGGGACGCTGCGGAGCAGGCTCCGGCTTCTTACCTGCGGGCGGGCGGTCCGAGGTGCGTGGAGGCGATACCCGAGGCGGAGTTTCGTTCGCCGGCGCGCCGGGAGGGTTCGGAGCCTTCGTCCAAGGGGTGCCCGACCCGTTCCGCGTCCACGGCGTATCCGCCGGCTTGCCAGAGTCGTTGCGACCGCCCGGCATCTGCTTCCCCGTCGGTGTATTCGCCGGCGCTCCCGGTCGCTCTGCGCCGTTGCCGGGCGTCGTCGGCGATCCGGTCTCGGCTGCCCGGGGTTGGTCGCCGGATTCGTCCTCGGGGGATGCGGTTTCCGGGGAATCGCTCGTCGAATCGTCCGGCTGTCCGGAATCCGGAGGTTGCTGTCCGGACTCCGCGGGCTGTCGGCCGGAAGCCGGGGATTCCTGGCCGGATGCCTGTGGTTGCTGGCTGGATGCCGGGGGTTGCTGTGTATCGACGCTGCCGCGGTCGTTCGAGCCATCCGGCTGCGGATGGGCGGAGTCTCGGTTCACCGGGCGATCGGACGTGCCCGGCGGCCGTGCGGAATCGTCCGGGTAGCTGAGAGATTTGCTGGACGTCGCCTGCGGAATGGGGCCTGCCGACCGGGTCTGGCTCGGTGCGTGCGTGTACGGGATTCGATCGTCGACCGAGTTTCGGATGTTCTGCCCGCCGTAGTGATCCCGGTCCTCGAACGCCTCGGCCGCATCCTTCATCGCGGAACTCATCGCCCGGATGTCCGCGACGAGGTCGTCGAACCCCTCCAACGTACGGTGGGCACCGGGCTTGTAGGTGTGGGCGAACGTCTCGCCGGCTTCGTCGTCACCCCAGAACTCACCCTCGTCGGCGAGTGCCGCCTTCAGCTCGTTCGCCACCCGCTCGGCGTCTTCGGCCGCCTGCCGCAACTCCGCCGCCGATTCGCGCAGCTGGGCGAGGTCGACCGACAGTGATTCGGCCACGCAACCCCCTACGTCGATATCGGGACGGCCCCGCCGTCTTCGGCTGCTGAACGGGACGTCGCGCATCGGCGAACCGCCACGCGCTAGGCAGACCCGAGCCGAAGCATAAGCGACGGTCGCTGATGTTCCCGACGGCGGGAACGTGGCGGCCGCGAAAGGCCGCCACCATCTTCGGGATGGTGGCGGCCTTCGTCGTTCGGTGCCTGGGTCAGCGGGTGAACAGGAGCGCTCGCTTGACTTCCTGAATCGCCTTGGTGACCTCGATGCCACGCGGGCAGGCATCGGTGCAGTTGAAGGTGGTGCGGCAGCGCCAGACGCCTTCGACGTCATTGAGGATGTCGAGGCGTTCGCGGGCGCCCTCGTCGCGGCTGTCGAAGATGAAGCGGTGGGCGTTCACGATCGCGGCCGGGCCGAAGTAGCTGCCGTCGCTCCAGTACACGGGGCAGGAGGTGGTGCAGCAGGCGCACAGGATGCACTTGGTGGTGTCGTCGAACCGGGCGCGGTCGGCCTGGCTCTGGATGCGCTCGCGGGTGGGTTCGTTACCCGAGGTGATCAGGTAGGGCTTCACCGCGCGGAAGGCGTCGAAGAACGGCTCCATGTTCACCACGAGGTCCTTCTCCACGGGCAGGCCGCGGATCGGCTCGACGGTGACGGTGATCGACTTGCCGTTCTTGGGCAGCATGTCCTTCATCAGCACCTTGCAGGCCAGCCGGTTGACACCGTTGATCCGCATGGCGTCGGAACCGCAGACGCCGTGCGCGCAGGACCGGCGGAAGGTGAGCGTGCCGTCCAGGTAGGACTTGATGTAGATCAGCAGGTTCAGGAAGCGGTCGGTCGGCAGCGCGGGCACCTGGAAGGACTCCCAGTGCGCGCCCTTGTCGTCCTCCGGGTTGAACCGGGCCACCTTGACGGTGATCATCACGGAGCCCTCGGGGACCGGAGCGGGCGTCTGCGAAGAGGGTGCTTCGGCAACAGCAGTCATCAGTACTTACGCTCCATCGGCTCGTAACGGGTCTGCACCACCGGCTTGAAGTCAAGGCGGATGTCCGAAAGGAGCTCCGAGCCCTCCTTGTAGGCCATCGTGTGGCGCATGAAGTTCACGTCGTCGCGGTCCGGGTAGTCCTCGCGGGCGTGGCCGCCGCGCGATTCCTTCCGGTTGAGCGCGCCGACCACGGTGACCTCGGCCAGCTCCAGCAGGAAGCCGAGCTCGACGGCCTCGAGCAGGTCGCTGTTGTAGCGCTTGCCCTTGTCCTGCACGGTGATCCGCGCGTAACGCTCCTTGAGCGCGTGGATGTCGGTGAGCGCCTGCTTGAGCGTGTCCTCGGTGCGGAACACCGAGGCGTTGTTGTCCATCGACCGCTGCAGCTCGGTGCGGATGTCGGCGACCCGCTCGTCGCCGTGCTCGCTCAACAGCTGGGTCAGCCAGTCCTGCACCATCTGTGCCGGGTTCTCCGGCAGCTCGACGAACTCGCTGCGCTGCGCGTACTCCGCGGCGGCGATGCCGGCGCGGCGGCCGAACACGTTGATGTCCAGCAGCGAGTTGGTGCCCAGACGGTTGGCGCCGTGCACCGAGACGCACGCGCACTCGCCCGCGGCGTAGAGGCCGGGGACGACGTCGCTGTTGTTGCGCAGCACCTCGCCGCGGATGCGGGTCGGGATGCCGCCCATCACGTAGTGACAGGTCGGGAACACCGGCACCAGTTCCTTCACCGGGTCCACACCCAGATAGGTGCGGGAGAACTCGGTGATGTCGGGCAGCTTCTCCTCGAGCACGTCCTCGCCGAGGTGGGTCACGTCGATGTAGACGTAGTCCTTGTTCGGTCCAGCGCCGCGGCCCTCCAGCACCTCGAGCACCATCGAGCGGGCGACGATGTCACGCGGCGCGAGGTCCTTGATGGTGGGGGCGTAGCGCTCCATGAACCGCTCGCCGTCGGCGTTGCGCAGGATGCCGCCCTCGCCGCGGACGGCCTCGGAGATCAAGATGCCGAGTCCGGCCAGGCCTGTCGGATGGAACTGGTGGAACTCCATGTCCTCCAGCGGCAGGCCCTTGCGGAACACGATCGCCATGCCGTCGCCGGTCAGAGTGTGCGCGTTCGAGGTGGTCTTGTACATCCGGCCCGAACCGCCGGTGGCGAACACGATCGACTTGGCGTGGAAGACGTGGATGTCGCCGGTGGCCAGCTCGTAGGCGATCACGCCGGTCGCGACCGGGCCGCGATCGGTGTCGGTGAGCACCAGGTCCAGCACGTAGAACTCGTTGAAGAACTCCACGTCGTGCTTGACGCAGTTCTGGTAGAGCGTCTGCAGGATCATGTGGCCGGTGCGGTCGGCGGCGTAGCACGCGCGGCGAACCGGGGCCTTGCCGTGATCGCGAGTGTGCCCGCCGAAGCGCCGCTGGTCGATCTTGCCCTCGGGCGTCCGGTTGAACGGGAGGCCCATCTTCTCGAGGTCGAGCACCGCGTCGATGGCCTCTTTGGCCATGATCTCCGCGGCGTCCTGGTCGACCAGGTAGTCACCACCCTTGACGGTGTCGAAGGTGTGCCATTCCCAGTTGTCCTCTTCGACGTTGGCCAGCGCGGCGCACATGCCGCCCTGGGCCGCGCCGGTGTGGCTGCGGGTCGGGTACAGCTTGGTCAGCACCGCCGTCCGAGCACGCGGGCCGGCCTCGATCGCGGCACGCATGCCCGCGCCGCCCGCGCCGACGATGATGACGTCGTAGCGGTGCTCCTGAACGGGTCGGGATTCACTCATCGAGGGGGCCTGTTCCTAACTGATGTTGGGGTCGAAGGTGAAGATGACGTAGGTGCCCACGCCCAGGATCAGGATCATCGAGGCGGCCAGCAGGGTCTTGAGCCAGAACCGGGTCGAGTCCTTGCGGGAGTAGTCGTCGATGACGGTGCGCAGGCCGTTGCCGCCGTGCAGCTGCGCCAGCCACAGCATGGTCAGGTCCCAGAGCTGCCAGAACGGGCTGGACCAGCGGCCTGCGACGAAGGCGAAGTTGAGTCGCTTCACGCCGCCGTCGAGCAGCAGCATGATCGCCATGTGGCCGAGCACCAGCACGATCAGCAGCAGGCCGGAGAAACGCATGAACAGCCAGGCGTACTTCTCGAAGTTGTTGTTCGAGCGCGCGCGGGGCGAACGCGGCAGGTCCAGGCTGGCCGGACGGTCGTACGACTTTCCGATGACGGGTGCGCTCATGCCTCCACCTCGCTGGCGCTCGGCTCCGGCATGACCGCACTGGCGGCTGTGTTCATAGGTCGCTCGCTTCGCTCGCTCATTGCCTCAGTGCTCCGTGAACAGGTAGAAGAACTGGCGCCCGATCGCGGGAACGGCCAGCAGGAACCAGATCGCGAGAATGATCCAGAGCATCAGGCGCTGGTACTTCGGGCCCTTGGACCAGAAGTCCACCAGGATCACGCGGACGCCGTTGAGCGCGTGGAACAGGACGACGACGACCAGGCCCATCTCCATCAACGCCACGATGGGCGTCTTGTAGGTCTCGATCGCTTCGTTGTAGGTGTCCGGGCTCACGCGCACCAGGGCGGTGTCCAGCACGTGGACGAAGAGGAAGAAGAAGATGGTGACGCCGGTGATCCGGTGCAGCGCCCACGACCACATTCCGGGGTCGCCTCGGTACAGCGTCTTCCGCTTCGGCTGGGCCGGAGCTTCAATCGTGGTCATAGAGTGCGGTGCCTCCAACGTCGTTGATGGACCCGGTTTCAGATCCGACGCCGACGGCGTGGCGGGCGAATGCCCAGGTGGCTGTACTCCGGCCCGTCGCAGGGAACCTGAACCGATCTGTTCTGGACTCTAATCCTCCAGCAATCCCGGAACTAATTCGGCGTACCGTGCGTTGCGCGACACCGGATCGGGTTAGGCTTACCTTTCTTGATGGTTGCGGGGTTCCGTCGTGGCCCTTGCGCGGCCATGATCGGCTCGGTCCCGAAGGGGTTCTCTGTGTCGGAAATCGACTGGAAACTATTGCGCGACAACGCTTTTCAAGTCATGCACAACGCCTATGCGCCGTACTCGCGGTTTCCGGTCGGCGCCGCGGCTCTCAGTGTCGATGGCCGAACGGTGAGCGGTTGCAATGTGGAAAATGTCTCATACGGGTTGGGCCTGTGTGCCGAATGCGTACTCATCGGTAACTTGATTTCGGGGGGTGGGGGGCGTCTTCGGGCCATCTCCGTCACCGATTCTCGCGGCGAAATCCTGATGCCCTGCGGGCGCTGCCGCCAACTGCTCCACGAGCACGGTGGGGGCGATCTCTTGGTGGATCACAAGGCCGGGCCGGTGCCGTTGCGCACACTGCTGCCGGATGCGTTCGGCCCGGACGACCTGGATGCCGGGCAGGTATAGGCCGGATCCGTGAATCGGCGGACGACCTCGGCTCGGCGAGCACAGCCGAGGCGGCGCCGCGCGCGCTTCCGTCCCATCGGCGAGAACCCGGGTGTGCGCCGTCCCATGCCAAACTGTCGACCGTGACGGCACTGGACGCGGTTTCGATCATCACGACCAAGCGCGACGGCGGTGAGCTGTCTGACGCGCAGATCGACTGGGTGGTCGACGGCTTCACCCGCGGCGCGGTGGCCGACGAGCAGATGTCGGCGCTGGCCATGGCGATCGTCTGGCGCGGGATGACGCGGCGCGAGACGGCGCGGTGGACCGCCGCGATGATCGCGTCCGGGCGGCGCATGGACCTCACCGGTCTGCCGCGTCCGACCGTGGACAAGCACTCGACCGGCGGCGTGGGCGACAAGATCACGCTGCCGCTGGCGCCGCTGGTCGCGGCGTGCGGCGCGGCGGTGCCGCAGTTGTCCGGGCGCGGTCTCGGCCACACCGGCGGCACCCTGGACAAGCTGGAATCCATCCCCGGCTGGCAGGCGGACGTGCCCGCGTCGCGGATGCGAGATCTCCTGACCGATCCGGCCATCGGCGCGGTGATCTGCGCGGCAGGCGCCGACCTCGCGCCCGCGGACCGACGGCTCTACGCCTTGCGCGACGTCACCGGCACGGTCGAATCGATCCCGCTGATCGCCAGCTCCATCATGAGCAAGAAGATCGCCGAGGGCACCGCGGCGCTGTTGCTGGACGTCAAGGTCGGCTCCGGCGCGTTCCTGAAGACCCTGGACGGGGCGCGCGAGCTGGCGACCGCGATGGTCGAACTCGGCGACGACGCGGGTGTGCGGACGGTCGCGTTGCTCACCGCCATGGACACCCCGCTCGGCCGCACCGCAGGCAATGCCATGGAAGTCGCCGAATCGGTGGAGGTGCTCGCGGGCGGCGGTCCCGCCGACGTCGTCGAGTTGACCATCGCCCTGGCTCGCGAGATGGTCGCGCTGGCCGGGCTCGACGCCGACCCCGCCGACGCGCTGGCCGACGGCAGAGCGATGGATCACTGGCGGGCGATGATTCGCGCCCAGGGCGGCGACCCCGACGCGAAGCTGCCCACCGCGAAACACACCGAGACCGTGCGCGCCGCCGCCGACGGCGTCCTGACCAGGCTCGATGCGCTGGGTGTCGGCATCGCCGCCTGGCGTCTCGGGGCGGGCCGGGCACGTCAGGGCGATCCTGTTCAGTTCGGCGCGGGCATCGAAATGCACGCCAAACCGGGCGATGCCGTGACAGCCGGACAGCCGCTGCTCACTCTGCACACCGATACTCCCGAGGCGTTTCCCGGCGCTATGGAAGCTCTGCGCGATGCCGTCACCATCGGAAGCGATGCCGCGCCCACTCCGGGCCCGCTGGTTCTCGATCGCATCACGTCCTGAGCTGTCCGCGGGTGACCTCTCGGCCTGACCAACTTGCTTGCTCCACACGTCCTGCCCCGGCCTCCGCCGTACTCGACCGTTCGGCCTCTGTAAGGGTGAGCATCACCGGGCTCCCGATCAGGAATCAGCGCACATACGCGCTGGCGGTCCACGGTCCCTGCGTCGGTGGCCGGTCCGAGGGGCCGCGGTACTCCGGCCTGTCGTTGGCCGCACACGTGACGCGCGGGTGACGCAGAACCGGTCGGTGTCCGGTTGTGGACCGGCCGACATCCGGCGCGCAACGAGACGGTTGTTACGGCCGAAGTCGGCTGCCGTTTCGGCCCGCTGCGGCTACCGTCGATACATGACTGGACCGATGCCTCTGACCCTCGCCTCGATCCGCCAAGCGCCCAAAGCGCTGCTGCACGACCACCTCGACGGTGGCCTGCGGCCCGCGACGGTGCTCGACCTCGCCGCGCAGTGCGGCTACGAGGACCTACCGGCCGACGACGAGGCGTCGCTGGCGGCCTGGTTCCGCGATGCGGCCGACAGCGGATCGCTGGAACGATACCTGGAGACCTTCGCGCATACCGTCGCCGTGATGCAGACCCCCGAGGGCCTGCGCCGGGTCGCCCGCGAATGCGCCGAGGACCTCGCCGCCGACGGCGTGGTGTACGCGGAGGTGCGTTTCGCCCCCGAACAGCACTTGGAGCGCGGTCTCACGCTGGACGAGGTGGTCGAGCACACGCTGACCGGGTTCCGCGAAGGCGAGGCGGCCGCCGCCGAGAACGGACACCCGATCGTGGTGACCTGCCTGCTCACCGCGATGCGGCACGCCGCGCGCTCGCGGGAGATCGCGGAGCTGGCGGTGCGCTTCCGCGATCGCGGGGTGGGCGGTTTCGACATCGCCGGCGCGGAGGCCGGTTACCCGCCGAGCAGGCACCTGGACGCGTTCGAATACATGCGCGCCAACAGCGCGCACTTCACCATCCACGCGGGCGAGGCCTTCGGTCTGCCGTCCATCCACGAGGCGCTCGCGTTCTGTGGTTGCGACCGGCTCGGCCACGGCGTGCGGATCACCGACGACATCACCGTGCCCGGCGCGGTCGAGGACGCACAGCTCGGGCTGGTCGCCAACTATGTCCGCGACCTGCGCATCCCGCTCGAGCTGTGTCCGTCGTCGAACGTGCAGACCGGCGCGGTGCCGTCGCTGGACAAGCACCCCTTCGACCTGCTGGCCCGCCTGCGCTTCCGCGTCACGGTCAACACCGACAACCGGCTGATGAGCGACACCAGCATGAGCCAGGAGATGCTCAAACTGGTCGAGACGTTCGGCTACGGCTGGAGCGACCTGGAACGGTTCACCATCAACGCCATGAAGTCGGCGTTCATCCCGTTTCCCGAGCGGTTGCGGATCATCGACGACATCATCAAGCCCGGATACGCGGTCCTCATCGGGTAGAGCTGTTCATAGGACGGATTGCGGGCGCGCACGGGGGGAGGCGGCGCCGGATCACCGCGCGCGGCAGCGAGGTTCCACAGTCGGCAACCGGTTCGCTAGCGTGGCGACCATGGCGACTTTGCGCATCCCCCGCCGGTTCAACGGACCGCCCGACTCCGGCAACGGTGGTTACGTGGCCGGTCTGCTCGCCGACCAGCTGGCCGAGCAGACCGTCACCGTGATCCTGCGCAGTCCGCCGCCCCTGGAGACGCCGCTCGACGTGCGGGACGAACGGCTCTACGACGGGGACAGGCTGATCGCCGAGTCGAAGGGCGGTGAACTCGAACGCGACGCACCGCGTCATGTCGCGTTCGACGACGCGGTGGAGGCGACACGCAGCTACACGAGCATCGAGATGTTCGCCTCCTGCTTCGTCTGCGGCAGCTGCCGGGCGGACGGCCTGCGCATCGAACCCGGCCGGCTCGATGAGAATCGAGTGGCCGCGCCGTGGGTGCCCGACGCCACCGTGCCGCTGGGGCCGCCGCTGCTGTGGGCCGCGATGGATTGCCCTGGCGGCTGGTCGCTGCCCGGCATGATCGAACGACCCGCGCTACTCGGCTCGATGACCGCCACTGTGCACGGCATCCCGCACGTCGACGAGCGCTGCGTCGTAGTGGGCGAGTTCCACGGCGAGCAGGGCCGCAAATGCTTCGCCTCGACCGCGGTCTACGGCGCCGACGGACGCCTGCTCGGGCAGGCCGAGCAGGTCTGGATCCGCTTGACCTGATTACTGCTTGTCGAGTCGGGACTCCAGGTTGCGTTCCAGTTCCCGCCAGGCCTGGGACTCGGCGGCGAACGGCGGGTTGGGCGCCAGCCGGGTGGGGTCGGGGTTCAGCAGGTAGGAGACATACCAGCCCAGCGGGGTGGATTGGGCCAGGGCTTGTTCCACCGTGTCGTCGTCGGCGTAGTCGGCGGCGTCGGTGAACAGTTCGACCGCCAGGTCCAGCTGCTCGATGTCGACCGCCTCCGGGCCTTCGGCCAGGTCCTCGGCCAAGCCGGGCAGCACGTAGACGTTCTCGTCGGTGACCTCGACTTCCAGCGAGCCGTCCACCGCCGCGGTCTGCACATCGGCGAAGGTGCTCACGCGGGACAGATCGTGCTCGTGGTCGTCGGCGAGGTAGCGGGCCAGCGCCCGTTCGGAGGAGAACACGGTGATCGAGCCCTTGGAGCCGAGGAAGATCGGCTCGTCGTCGAGGTAACAGCGCAGCGTGAAGACACTGCCCTCGGACGTGATGATCTTGACCGGGTCGATGCCGACCTCGTGCCAGAACGATTCGTCCTCGTCTTCCTCGTCCTCGTCGTCTTCCTCTTCGTCGAGGTCGACGGGCTCGAACTCCTCGTCCTCGTCGCTGTCGGCCGCGTCGTCGGCGTCGACCACGTTCTCCTCGGCAGCCAGCAGTTCGGCCTCGGCGACCGCGACCGCCTCGGCGTCGACCTCGGGCGTCCGCACCACGGAGTCGATGGCGTCCAGAACGTCGTCCCAGCCCTTGGCGATGGCCGCGCCGATCTGGTCCCACAGCTCCTCGCCGTCGCGACCGGCGAACGCGCTCACGCCGCCGGGCAGCGCGCCGAGCACCGGATGCGAGCCGAAGAACTTGGTCACCGTCTCCAGTTCGCACACCTCGCCGATGTTGCGGACCATGCCGAGCGTGTCCTCCAGCTCGGCGACGGTGTCGACGTCGGGCTCGCCCGCCGCCAGCTCCGGCACCGCGACCAGGTCGAAGGAGAAGTTCTCCTCCGGCTCCAGTTCGACCGCCGACAGACCCGCGATGACCTTCCAGGCCGGATGGTCCACCAGGTCGTTGTCGGCGTTGGTGCGGATGAATGCGGCCAGCTCCGCCACGGACTCGAAACCGTAGAGGGCGTCCTCGTGACCGAGGAACGCCTCCCACTCGTCGTCACCGTCTCGCCAGCGCGGTGCCCACAAGGTGACGAGATCGCCGTCGGTCAGGCCGAGCTCGATCGGGACGATGTCTCCAGAAGCCATGTGCGGAAGCCTATCGACCTTCCGCGTCAGGCACTATCCGGCCCGCCCCCATTCGTCCCCGCGGGCGGCTCCGCCGCGGGGACGAACGACTCGTTCAGTGTCGCAACGACCTTGGACCGCTGTGCGCCGGCGTCCTCGGCGGCCTGTCTGCACGCCCAGACGATCAACTGTCCGACCTCCGCGGGCGGCAGTGCGGTGACCGATTCCGCCAAGGTCAGGCCGACCATCGCGCCATCGCTGTTCACCTCGACGCTCACCGCGCCGTCCTCCGAGGTGAACCGCCCACGCACCTGCTTCAGCCCGTACAGCGCTGCTTCCAGCGCCTCCAGTTTCTGGGTGGCCGACGTGACCAGGGCGTCCATTTCCGCACTCATACCGGCCTCATCCAGCTCGTCGGTCCCGTGTCCGCGTCGTCGATCCGGTCCAGCTCGTCCACCGCCTGCTGGCGGGTGGGCAGGCCGAGCCGGTCGAGGATGTCCGAGGGCATGCCCGCCTCGGCGAGCAGTTCGCGCCGCCGCGCCCGCGCCGCGATGGCGGAACGCTGGGTGAGCCGCAGGATCTCGTTCGCGAGCGACTGTGCGCCGTAGCGGTATTCGCTGCGCTCGAACTTGATCTCCACCGGCATGCCCTGGTCGGTGGCGCGCACCGAGATGGTGCCCGACCGGTTGCTGCTGGCCGCCACCGTGACATTCGGGACTTGGGGTCGGGTCATGCCGTCGGCCTGTAGAAGCCGTGGAAGTCCATGCCTGAGTTCTCCGTTCGAATCGAGCTGATCTGGACCGGGTCACCCGCCTCGACGAACTGCCCGTTGCCGATCACCATGGCCACGTGGCCGTCCCAGATCGCGAGGTCGCCTGGCATCAGGTCACCGGCCGACACCGGCGTCGCCCCGTTGCCCTGGTCGGCCGCGAGCCGGGGCAGGTCGACGCCCGCCTCGCCGTAGGCGTATTTGGTGAGCCCGCTGCAGTCCAATCCGGCGCCCGGGCTGTTGCCGCCCCAGACGTAGGGCGTGCCGACGGCGCCGATCGCCGACCGGACCGCTGTGGCGGCCTGTTCGTTGGGGGCCTCCACGACGCTGCCGTCGGGCAGCGTGATCTTCACGCCCTTGCCGTCGTCGGGCGCCCCCGACGAACCGGTGTCCGGCCGGGGCGTACCCGACGACCTGCCGGGCGTGCCGCTGGAACCGCGCGAGGACAGCGACTGCAGCGGTGTGGCCATCACGGTGCTCAGTAACGATCCCGCACTGTTGAGCACGCCGGACGCGGCGGACGCTGCTTGCTGCACGCCGGCGGCGGGCACACCGGCGAGCGACGTGGTGGGCGGCGGCGGGGTCAGGTCGTTCATCGAAGCGGTGTGCGTCTGCAATTCGTTCTGCACCCGCCCGACGACGTTGAGCGCCTGGTTGAGGTGGTCGATCGCCGAGCCGACGAGCACCGTCAGACCCTCCGGCGTCGCCAGGACCGGACCCATGCTCGCCGCGGTGTTCACGAACGACTGCGCGATGTCGGTGAGTTCCTTCTGACCTGTCTCGACCTCGCCCGCGGCCTGGTTCACGACCGTGGCCATGTCGTTGCCGCGATCGGAGATGGTGGCGGCGGTGGTCTGCACGCGCAGCGCTTTCGCGGTGGCCGCGTCGGCGGCGCGGCCGTCCCACGCGGCGTTCATCTCGTTGATACTGTCGCGGCCCATCTGATGGATCTGGTCGACCACGGTCGAGGTGCTGCGCAGCGCGTCGGTGGGACCGCCCGCGGGCAGCACACCGCTGCCGAAGCTGGCGAGCAGGTCCAGGATCGGCTGGGCCAGTGCGTTGACATCGATCACGCGCTCACTCCAGCTCGGTGGCCGCGTTCCGCAGCGCTCCGGCGTGGGCGGCGTCGGTTTCGGTGAGGACGGCCGCGGACCCGGTGGCCGCGCCGCCCATGCTGGTCAGCACCGCCGACAGCTGCCCGATCGAGGCCACGTGCCCGGCGTGCGCCGCGGCGTAGGCCGCCATGAAGTCACCGCCGATCAACCCCATGATCGGGCCGAGCAACGCGGGCTCGGCCGCCGCCGCGCTCACCCCCGCCGCCGCCATCTCACCGGCCATGACGTGCGCGGTCGCACCGTAGGCCGCGATGCCTTCGGTGTCCGCCGACATCTTTCGCATCAGAGCTTCCCCCATCTGTTGTTCCCAGGCAGAGTACGTCATCCACTTGGTTCGACGCGCGCTGTTCCGTTTCGGTTCCGCCGCTTCGGAAAAAAAGTCCGGTGGCGTTCGGCGGGGCGTCCGCGACCGACCTTATCGTTCCCTCATGCGCACCCACACCGTGGACCATCCACTCGTCGCCGCCCTGATCACCACCATGCGGGACGAGCGAACGCCGAATCCGGCTTTCCGTGCCGCACTGCGTGATCTGACCGGAATCCTGATCTACGAGGCGCTGCGCGACGCGGAGGTGGAGCGCTTCGAGATCGTCACCCCCGTCGCTCCCACCGAAGGCGTCCGGCTGGCCCACCCGCCGCTGCTGGTGCCGGTGCTGCGTGCCGGACTCGGCATGGTCGACGCGGCCGCCGAGCTGATCCCGGACGCCAGAATCGGATTCGTCGGTCTCGCTCGCGACGAGGACACGCACCTGCCGGTGCCCTACATGGAATCACTGCCCGCGGATCTGGCGGGGCTGCCGGTTTTCGTGCTCGACCCGATGCTGGCCACGGGCGGCTCGATGCGGCACACCCTGGAGCTGCTCGCGGCACGCGGCGCCACCGACATCACCGCGGTGTGCGTCGTCGCGGCTCCGGAAGGCATTGCGACACTGGCCGATTCGGGCCTGCCGGTGCGGCTGGTCACCGCCGTCGTCGACGCGGGCCTGAACGAGAACGCCTATATCGTGCCCGGTCTCGGCGACGCGGGCGACAGGCAATTCGGCCCGCGCTGAACCTCTGCGGGTCAGAGTTTCCGGCAGAAGTCGCGCAGCGCCGAGAGGCGTTCGCGTGCGGCGGCTCGCGCGGCCGGAAGATCGGCGCGCGAGCCGACCGGTTCGACCACCTCCAGATAGCACTTGAGCTTCGGCTCGGTGCCGGAAGGCCGCACGACCACGCGGGACGAAACACCCTGGAAGATCAGCGCGTCGGTGCGCATCCGGCCACGTACGCGGAGCTGATCGGTGTACTCCACCGGCTCGCCCGCGATCTCGTGCGGCGGATCCGTCCGCAACCGCTCGACCGCGGCGGCGGCCGCCGCGGCCGAGGCGAGTCGCAGCGACACCTGATCGCCCGCGTGCAGGCCGAATTCCACCGCGTAGTCGTCGAGTTCGTCGTTCAGGTCGCGGCCCGCGGCCTTCAACCGGGCCACCAGGTCGGCGGCCAGCACGGCGGCGGAGATGCCGTCCTTGTCCCGGACCGCCGCCGGGTCGACGCAGTGGCCGATCGCCTCCTCGTAGGCGTACACCAAGCCGTCGCCCGCCCGAGCCAGCCATTTGAATCCCGTGAGCGTTTCCGCGTAGCGGCCGCCGCGCGCGGGCGCCAGCTTCGACAGCAGCCGCGAGGACACGATGGTCGTCGCCACCAGCGCATCGTCCGGGGCGGTGCGCAGCACGCAGTCGCCGAGGAGCACGCCGGTCTCGTCGCCGCGCAGCATCCGCCAGCCACCGTCCGGCCACGGGACGCCGACCGCGCACCGGTCGGCGTCCGGATCCAGCGCGATCGCCACGTCGGCGCCGACCCGCGCCGCCGTCGCGAGCAGCAGATCGGTCGCGCCGGGTTCCTCCGGGTTCGGGAACGCGACGGTGGGGAAGTCGGGGTCCGGTCGGAACTGGTCATCGACCACATGGACATCGGGAAAACCCGCCGCGCGAAGCGCTTCGACAGCGAGTTCGCCGCCGACGCCGTGCAGCGGAGTGAGCGCGATCCGGATTCCGGCGCGCGCGCCCGATCCGCCGATCCGGGCGGGCAGTCCGGCGACGCGGTGGAGATAACGCCGCACGAGGTCGTCGTCGGCGGGAGTGACCGGCACGCGGTCGATCGGCTCGGCGACCGCCTCGATGCAGCGCTCGATCTCGGCGTCGGCCGGGGCGATCAACTGCGACCCGCCGTCGAGGTAGACCTTGTAGCCGTTGTCGGTGGCCGGATTGTGCGAGGCGGTGATCTGCACGCCCGCGACCGCGCCCAGCGCACGCACCGCGTACGCGACCACCGGCGTGGGCAGCGGACGCGGCAGCAGCGTCACCGGGAAGCCGGCGGCGGCGAAGATCTCCGCGGTCGCCGCGGCGAACTCGGCGGAACCATGCCTGGCGTCGCGGCCTACGACCACCGTGCCGCCCCCCAGGCAGCGGTCACGCAACCACGCCACGAGGCCGGCGGTCGCCCGGCTCACCGTGGTGATGTTCATGCCGTCGCGGCCGTCGCGCAGCGGCCCGCGCAGGCCTGCCGTGCCGAAGCGCAGCATCTACACCCGTTCCAGCACGCCGCGCAGCAGTTTGCCGAGGCGGGGCGCGGCGGCATGGCCTTCGGCGAGCACCTCGGCATGGGACAGATGCGCGCCCGTGACCCCCGCGGCCAAATTGGTGACCAGCGAGATGCCCAGCAGCCGCGCACCGAGCGCGCGGCAGGCGATGGCCTCCAGCACCGTGGACATGCCGACCAGATCAGCGCCGATGGTGCGCAACATCCTGATCTCGGCGGGCGTCTCGTACTGCGGCCCGGTGAGCCCCGCGTAGACGCCCTCGGCCAGGCTCGGGTCGATCTCCCTGGCCAGCGCCCGCAACTCCGGATCCCAGGCGTCCACCAGGTCGACGAAGGTCGCGCCTGCCAGCGGCGTGCGGCCGGTCAAGTTCAGATGGTCGCTGATCAGCACCGGCTCACCCACCCGGAGACCGGAGCGGATACCACCCGCGGCGTTGGTCAGCACGATGATCTCCGCGCCCGCTGCCACGGCCGCCGACACCGGGTGCACCACATCGGCGGGCTGGTACCCCTCGTAGAGATGCTGGCGGCCCATCAACAGCAGCACCGCGTTGTCGTCCACCTGGACGGAATGGATCATGCCGACATGGCCCTGCGCGGTCGGCTTCCCGAAACCGGGCAGCTCCGGCATCGACACCGACGCCCGCGGCGCCCCGATCTCCGCGGCCGCGTCCTGCCAGCCGGACCCCAGCACCACCGCGATCCGGTGGCGTGACACTCCCGTACGTTCGGCGATCGCCTCGGCGGCCTGTTCGGCAAGCATGATCGTCACCATAGCTGTGTTTGATCGGCAGCGCCTTCGGCGCTGCGTGTTCGCGGCCCCTTGTGGCTCGCGTTTGCGCGGCCGCCGCTTGCTCCTTCGTCGCGTACGCGGCGGCCGCGCAAACGCGAGCCGGGCCGCGAACGGCGCATGCTCGGTCTCGCTTCGCTCG
>NZ_JBSGEZ010000078.1:0-32773 GCF_053603155.1 Nocardia sp. NPDC004260
CACAAATACTTCCCCGCCGCCAACGCCGCATCGAACACATTGTGCGGATCGGCCACCCCGTCCCCGTTACCATCCGCCGCATACACCCCCCACGTCCCCGGCAAGAACTGCATCGGACCCACCGCCCGCGCATACCCCCCCTCCGCCGCCCTGATCACCTCATTACCCGGCAAACTCCCATCCAACGCCGGACCGAAGATCGGCGTCACCGTCGTGCCCGCCGCATCCGTACGCCCACCCCCCGCATGCCCCGACTCGATCCGCCCGATCCCCGCCAGCAAACTCCACGACAACCCACACCCCGGCGTCGAGGACGCCAACGCCAACTCCGCATTCCGATACGCCGCCAACACCACCTCCGGAATCCCCAACGCACCCCCCACCCCAGGCAACAAAAACTCCTGCAACGGCACCGCACCCGCGAACGGCGCCACCCCCGGCGTCACCGCCCGCAACCGCCGCGGCCCCTCCGCCGCCACCGGCAACAACCCCACCACCCGCGACTCGGCGTTCGCCGCCGCCGCCAACACCTCCGGCACCCGCGACGCCGACACCTCCACCGGAGACTGCGCCCCCGAACCACTCACCACCACACCAGCAACAACCAAAGCCGAGACCGTTATCGGAGCAGATACACGCATTCGGCCACACCCAATCCTCGACGTCGTGGGAGCGGCCGTCCGGGACATCCCCTGCCCAGGCCGCTCTGGACAACGTTGTCCAGGTTACCCACCAGTCAGGTCCTTATTCGGTATTTCCGGTTGATCACTGGTTACCGACGGTGAAACCGATGCCGGAGCGGGCTTTCGGCCGAAGCTTTTCTTGCGGCCGCCCTTTCCGGCGCTGTCCGTCCGGCTCTCCGGATCCGGGGATTCCACGGACTCCATGCGGTCCAGAATTTCTTTCAGCTCTTCCAATTCCCGGCGCAGGTAATCGCGCGTGGCCACTTCGCCGACCGCGATGCGCAGCGATGCGAGTTCCCGGGCCAGGAACTCGGTGTCCGCCTTGGTCTGAGCGGCCCGCACCCGGTCCTCCTCCAGGGCGACCCGGTCCCGGTTGTCCTGCCTGTTCTGCGCCAACAGGATCAGCGGCGCCGCGTAGGCGGCCTGCGTGGAGAACGCCAGGTTCAGCAGGATGAACGGATACGGGTCCCAGCGCAGCGCGACCACGAAGATGTTCACCAGGATCCAGACCACCACCACGATCGTCTGGACCGCTAAATACCGACCGGTCCCTAGGAATCGCGCCACCCGCTCGCTGCTGCGGGCCAAAGCCTCGGCGTCCCACTCCAATCGGAACCGGCTTTCCACCGGCGTCTCCAGCCGTTGGCGGGCCCTGCTGTGACCGAGCCGCGCGCCCGGGTCGTTCTCGCTCACGGTGTGTCCTTTCGGGCGTGCGCGGGGTCGTGCGGGCTCACGCTCCGCCCCGTTCGTCGGTCTCTTCCTGGTCGCGCCAGTCCTCGGGCAGCAGGTGGTCGAGGACGTCGTCGACGCTGACCGCGCCGAGCAGATGGTTCTCCTCGTCCACCACCGGTCCGCAGACCAGGTTGTAGGTCGCGAAGTACCGGGTCACCGCGGCCAGGGGCAGTTCGGGGCGCAGCGTCGACAGATCGGTGTCCAGGATCCCGCCCACCAGGTGGGCGGGTGGTTCGCGCAGCAACTGCTGGATGTGCACCGAACCGAGGTAGCGGCCGGTCGGCGTGGCGGTGGGCGGACGGACCACGAACACCATGGAGGCCAGCGCGGGAGTGAGGTCCGGGTTGCGCACCCGCGCCAGCGCTTCGGCCACCGTCGTGGACGGGGTGAGAATGACCGGCTTGGGCGTCATCAGGCCGCCCGCGCTGTAAGGGGAGTGCTCGAGCAGCCTGCGCACGGGTTCGGACTCCTGCGGGTCCATCAGGGCGAGCAGCGATTCGGCCTCGCCCTCGGGCAGTTCGCCCAGCAGGTCGGCGGCGTCGTCGGGGTCCATCGCCTCCAGCACGTCGGCGGCCCGGCGCACCTCCAGGTGGCTGAGCAGCTCGACCTGCTCGTCGTCGGGCAGTTCCTGCACCACGTCGGCCAGACGTTCGTCGTCCAGCGCGACGGCCACCTCGATCCGCCGTTTCTCCGGCAGCTCGCGCAGTTGCTGTGCCACGTCGGCCGCGCGCATGCCCTCGAACCGTTCGAGCAGTTGCGTCACGTCCTGTCCCGGCCTGCCGATCTCGTGGGGCGTCAGGCCGGACACCCTGGTCCAGTCCACCACGTGCACCGTGCGCCTGCGGCCCAGCCTGCGGTGACCGCGCACGGCCACCCTGCTGACCTGCCAGTCCCTGGAACGGGCCTGTTCGATGCCGAGATCGGTCACGTGGACGTCCACGCCGGCCAGGTCGGGCAGGTCCGGGTCGTCGACCCGCACCACCGAGTCGACGATCTGCGCCAACGCGAGCATCTCCCCCGGCCGCTGGGTGAAACGGCGCAGGCTGACCGTTCCCGTGTTCAGCGTGACCACGCCGGGCTCGATCGCGGTGATCCGCAGGATCGGCACGAAAATGCGCCGCCGGGTGGGCAGTTCGACGACCAGGCCGTGCACGCGGGGCTGCTGGCGGTCGGACCGGACGGCCACGACGACATCACGAATCCGGCCGATAGACTCCCCGTCCGGTCCCAGTACCGCCAAACCGGCCAGCCTGGCGACGTACACCCTGGTAGCTGCCATGCTGCCAAGGCTAGATGTTCGCGGGCGGGTGTTCGCATCCCGCCACGATCGACGGGAGTGATCATGAAGCCACGCCGTTCGGTGCTCGCGTGCCCGGGCAGCAACCCGAAGATGATCGAGAAGGCCAAGACCTTGCCCGTCGACGAGGTGTTCCTCGATCTGGAGGACGCGGTCGCGCCGGTCGCGAAGGCCGAGGCGCGGGCGAACATCGTCGCGGCGCTGAACGACTCCGGGTGGGGAACGCAACTCCGGGTGGTCCGGGTGAATGACTGGACCACCGAATGGACCTACGCCGACGTCATTTCCGTGGTCGAGGGCGCGGGCGCGCGGCTGGACGCGATCCTGCTGCCCAAGGTGACCGACGCGGGCCAGGTGCGCGCGCTGGACCTCCTGCTGACCCAGCTGGAGAAGACCTGCGGCCTGGACGTCGGACGGATCGGCATCGAGCCGCAGATCGAGAACGCCGTAGGACTGCGCAACATCGACGGGATCGCCACCGCGAGTCCCCGGGTGCAGACCCTGGTCTTCGGCCCGGCGGACTTCATGGCCAGCATCAACATGCGCACGCTGGTGGTCGGCGAACAGCCGGAGGGCTACGACACCGGCGACGCCTACCACCACATCCTGATGACCATCCTGCTCGCCGCCCGCGCCCACGGCCTCCAGGCGATCGACGGCCCGTACCTGCAGATTCGGGATGTGGATGGCTTCCGCCGGGCCGCCGCGCGCACGGCCGCGCTCGGGTTCGACGGCAAGTGGGTGCTGCACCCCGGTCAGATCGAGGCGGCCAACGAGATCTTCAGCCCGCGGCAATCGGACTACGACCGCGCCGAGGAGATCCTGGACGCCTACGCCTTCCACACCTCGGCGGCGGGCGGCGCCCGCGGCGCGGTGATGCTCGGCGACGAGATGATCGACGAGGCCAGCGCCAAGATGGCCCAGGTGATCGCGGAAAAAGGCCGCGCCGCCGGAATGACGCGCACCACGCGTTTCACACCACCGCGGGATGCGTCGGAATAGCAGAATGGAACTATGACGAATCCCTTAGGGAACTCGAGCCGTGCGCGGCAGGCCCTCCCGACGCCTCCGTCGGGCTGGCCGGTCGGCTCCTACCCGACCTACGCCGAGGCGCAGAAGGCGGTCGACTACCTGGCCGACAACCAGTTCCCGGTGCAGGACGTGACCATCGTCGGTGTCGACTTGATGCAGGTCGAGCGGGTTCTCTACCGGCTGACCTGGGGCAAGGTGATCGGCGGCGGCGTGGTGTCGGGCGCCTGGCTCGGCCTGTTCCTCGGTCTGCTGCTGAGCCTGTTCACCACCAGCGGGGCGCTGGGCCCGCTGATCGTCGGCTTGGTCGGCGGCATCATCTTCGGCCTGATCTCGACCTCGATCCCGTACGCGGCGACCAGGGGTCAGCGCGACTTCGCGTCCACCATGCAATTGGTGGCGGGCCGCTACGACGTGCTGTGCGATCCGAAGTCGGCCGAGCAGGCACGGGACATGCTCGCGCGGCTGGCGATCTGACGCATGGAAGAGCTGGAGACGGTCCGCACCGAGGTGCTGGGCCATTTCGGCGTGGACGCCGCGAACGTCGACGCCGCGTCGGTCACTTTTCTGGGCTTGGAGCCGATCGAGATCCTGCGCATCGTCGAGGACGATCTGGTGCACTACGTGACGTTGGGCGGCAGCAGACATCCCATGGGCGATCCGACCGCGGTGCACGCCGACCCGGTGCGCGGCCCGCGCGCGGAACTCGTGCTGACGTTGCGGTCCGGTGTGGGCGCCAGCTCGGGCCTGGCCAAGTCGCTCGGCGTGCTCGCCGCGGCGCCGGTCGTGGAAGGTGTTGTGCTGCAAGCGGACGCGCTGCTGGATCTGGGTGAGCCGATGTGGCGCGATGCGCCGTTCACCGCGGTTCTGCTCGGTGAAAGCGACATTCCCGCGGTGCCGCTGCCGGACCCGGCCGAGCCGGTGCGGTACTTCGCGGTGACGCCGGTGACCGCGACGGAGGCGGCATGGGTCCGGGTGCGGGGCGCGCAGGCATTGCGGGAGGCCTGGCAGGAGGCGGGCATCGATGTGCGCGACCCGAGGCGCGGCGCCGCCAGCTTGTGATGCCTCGCCCGGCTACAGCCACTTGTTGCGGCGGAAGGTGAAGAACAAGCCGGTGCAGATGGCGAGGATGAGCACCCACACCATCGGATAACCCCAGACCTGGTGCAGTTCGGGCATGTGGTCGAAGTTCATCCCGTAGATGCCCGCGATCATCGTCGGCACGGCCGCGATCGCCACCCAGGCCGATATCTTGCGCATATCCGTGTTCTGTTGCACGCCGATCCGGGCCAGCGCGGCGCTGATCAGCGCGCTGAGCGCCTCGTCGAAGTCGTTGATCCGCTCGGCCACGGCGGCGTGATGCTCGGCGACATCGCGCAGATAGCGCCGGACCTCCTTCGGCACCGGCAGATCCGGCTTGCGACTGAGCTGTTCCAGCGGGGCGGCCAGCGGATTCACCGCGCGCCGCAGCTCGACCACCTCGCGCTTGAGCTGGTAGATGGATTCCACCGTGACCTTGCTGCGCGGGGTGAAGATCTCCTCTTCCATCTCGTCGATGTCGTTCTCGACCGACTGGGCCACTTCGATGTAGGAGTCCACGATCCGGTCGGCGATCGCGTGCAGCACCGCGCCCGGTCCGAGGGCCAGCTGTTCGGGGTCCTCCTCCAGCGCCTTACGTACCTCGGCCAGGCCGGAATGCTCACCGTGGCGGACGGCGACCACGAAGTCGGGCCCGGTGAACACGACGATCTCGCCGGTCTCCACGATCTCGCTGACGCTGTTCATCTCGTGCGGCACATAGCTGACCGTGCGCAACACCAACAGCAGCGAATCGTCGTAGCGCTCCAGCTTCGGCCGCTGGTGCCGCTGCAGGGCATCTTCCGTCGCCAACTGGTGCAGCCGGAACGTCTCGGCGATGTCGGCCATCTGCGTCTCGTCGGGATCGTGCAGGCCCACCCAGACGAATCCGTTCGGCTGCTCGCGGGCCCGCGCGAGTGCGGCCTTGTGGGTGAACCGTCCGGGCAGACGCTTGCCGTCTACGTACACGGCGCAGTCGACGATCGCCTGCGCCGTCGGAACCGGGATGAACCGCTGCTCGGACTGCGACGGCGTCCGGCCGGATCCACGAAGCGAGGAAAGCGGAGAAAAGGACGGCACGCTGACGATGCTACGTCGCCGCATGCCGGCGGAACGTCGCCTGCGCGTGCGGAGAGACGGCGCAGCACTGTAAGACTTGAAGGCGTGCGCATCGACCTGCATACCCATTCGACCGCGTCCGACGGCACCGATACTCCGGCGGAACTCGTACGGAACGCGGCCGCGGCGGGCCTGGGCGTCGTCGCGATCACCGATCACGACACCACGGCCGGATGGGCGGAAGCGGCCGAGGCGCTGCCGAAGGGGCTGACGCTGGTCCGCGGCATGGAGATGTCCTGCGTCGGCCTGGGAGAGGATGGCTGGCCGGTGCCCGTACATTTGCTGGCCTACCTGTTCGACCCGGCCCATCGCGGCTTCGCCGAGGAACGCGAGCGGCTGCGCGCCGAACGGGTGGAACGGCTGCGCGCCATGGCCGAGCGGATGGCGGCCGACGGACTGCCGATCGATCCCGACGCCGTGCTGGCCTCGGCGGGGGCGTCGGCCGGGCGCCCGCATCTGGCCCGGGCGCTGGTCGCCGCGGGCGTGGTGCCCAGCGTGGACGCGGCGTTCGACGAATTGCTCGCCCCGCACGGTCCCTATTACGCCGAGAAGGCCGACACCCCGCTGCGTCGTGCGGTGCAGATGATCGCCACCGCGGGCGGAGTCAGCGTGCTGGCGCACACCAGGGCGCGCAAGCGGGGCAGGCTGCTCGCCGTCGACGACATCCGGGAGCTGGCCGCGCTCGGGCTCGGCGGCCTGGAGATCGCGCACCCGGACCACTCCGCGGCCGACCGCGAGCTGCTCACCGATCTCGCCGCGGAACTCGGCCTGCTCACCACCGGTTCATCGGACTATCACGGCACCAACAAGACCATCCGGCTCGGCGAGTTCACCACCGACGCAACGCAATTCGAGAAGCTGGTGGGCAAGGCCTCCGGCGTGCCGGTGATCGCCGCGTGAGATTCGTGCGCGGCCTCAGCGGCATCGTCGCCGGTGGCGTCGTGGTGGGCATGCTGGTCGTGGTCGGCGCCGCGGTCATCGCGCAGCGGCGCGGCTTCCCCGGTCCCGGCGCCGAATCGGTCGCCTGGCATGTGGCGGCCGCGGTGGTCGCCCTGGTGGCGCAGATATATTCGGACCGGCATCGTGGTTCGGCCGCCTTTGCCGGTTCGATGATCGTTTTTCTGGCTGCTGGACTATTGCTGTGGACGCAATGGTGGAGCTGACTCCCGAGTTTTGGTTGCGGGCCGATGAATTGTGCCCGAACATTTTTCTTTATGACCGAACTCGAGACGGATGTACTGGTACTCGGCGGTGGTCCCGCCGGTACCTGGGCGGCCGTCTCGGCCGCCGCGGCGGGCGCCACCGTGGTGCTCGTCGACAAGGCGCGCTGCGGGTCGAGCGGGCCGACCGCGTACGGCGCGATCTCGCTGTGGCACCTTCCGCCCGGCCCGGCGCGGGACGAGGCGGTCCGGCGCGGGCACGCGCACGGCGGCGCGCTGGGTGATCCGGACTGGATGCACCGCGTGCTCGAGGAAAGTCATCAGCGGGTCGAGCAATTGGCCCGCTGGGGCTATCACATCGCCAGTGACCCCGTGGGTCCGGCCAGGCGGCGCAGCTATCTCGACGGCGCCCGCTACCTGCGGCGAATGCGCCGCGCGGTGCGGGAAGCGGGGGTCCGGGTACTCGATCATCACCCGGCGTTGCAACTGCTGGTCGACCGCGACGGCGTAGTGCGCGGCGCCACCGGACTGCGCCCCCATGACGGGTTCGGGCGCTGGACCGTGCGCGCGGGTGCGGTCGTGGCGGCCACCGGTGGCTGCGCGTTCCTGTCCGGGGCGGCGGGCACCGACGTGGACACCGGCGACGGTCTGTTGTTCGCCGTGGAAGCGGGCGCCGAGCTGTCCGGGATGGAATTCTCCTGCGCTTATAGCCTGATTCCGCCAGGGAAGGCCGAGCCGACCGCGCTGCGGAATCTCGCCTTGCGGTTCGCCCCGCTCTACGACGAATCCGGCGTCGAGCTGCCCGGGCATCGCTCGGCGGCGCTCGCGGCCATCGCCGATGGTCAGCGGGTTTTCGCCGCCCTGGACGACGTACCGGTCGCCCTCCGGTCCCGGCTGGCGCGCCATGGCTTCGTCGACCGTGCCGAACGGGTGCCGCTGCGCGCGGTGCTGGAGGGCACCGTGCGCGGCACCGGCGGACTGCGCGTCACCGGACCGGAGTGCGCGACTACCGTCGCGGGCCTGTTCGCCGCGGGCGACGTGGCCAGTCGTGAGCCGCTTACCGGCGCGGTGAGCGGATTCGGCGGACTGAGCGCGGCGTGGGCGATCGCTTCCGGCGTCTGGGCAGGCGCGGGCGCGGCGAAATTCGCCCGGACGACGGACCGGCGTGCCCCGGCGCGCGAGGTGCCAGGAGCCGGGCTCAATGCCGTGGCGCGGATCGATCCGAGGGCGGTGGTCGGCCTCGTCCAAGAGCACACTCTGCCGTTGCGGCGCAGCTACTGGCGCAGCGCGGGCAGTCTGCGCGACAGCATCGGCGAACTCGACGGCATGTGGCCAGGGGCGGAATTCGACCTCGGCGGCAGCGGCGCCGACCTGCTGCGGGCCCGGCAGGCCGCCGCGCTGCTCGCGGTGGCGCGCTGGACCAAATACAGCGCGCTGACGCGCACGGAGAGCCGCGGGATGCACCGCAGGACCGATCATCCCGGCGCGTCCGACACCTGGCGGACGCGGCTGATGTCCGGTGGCGTGCGCAGCGTGTGGGTGCGCCCGGACGCGCCGAGGGCGATGCCGGAGCAGCCCCGCGATATCGTCGCTTGACAGTGCGCCGCCGGACGGTGCCCGGCCCACTCGGACTCACACCGCCGCCGCCCCGAGCGGTGCGATCGCTCACCGCGTGCGCCTGCTGAACGGGGAGTTTCCGCTTACCTGAGGGTAATTCCCGCCCCCTAACGTTGGGTGATGGAGCGCGACACGGCCCAGGGTGTAACCGGCTTGGCAACTTGCCTACCGGACTGGCAGAATGTGTCGGATTCCTTGCCTCCGCCACCGCCGGGTGAGGGAATCACGGAGGTCTCCGCCTCGCCGACGTACCGTCGCGACCCGCGAGATCACACCGCACGTTCTGTCCGGGCGCACCCGCTCGGTTCTGCTTCGCGGATCAGTGCCGCGCCCGCCATCGAGAACTCGGCAAGTCGCGTCCGCCGCTGGCAGCCAGCTCGAAACGCACCGGTCAGCGCACCCGATGAGCGTTGTGAAACCCCTTATATCCATTACCCGGTGGTAACCGTCCCCCGGTTTAGCCAGACCCGAGCAGGAGTGAAATCGTGTCACCTGTGACTGATGCACCGAATTCCACGGCAAGCTTGTCCGAAATCACAAACGAAGAAATTTTCGCCGGACATCTCGGCGGCAAGCTCTCGGTCGAACTCAGTGCGCCCCTGGAGACCCAGCGCGATCTGTCGATCGCCTACACCCCGGGCGTCGCCCAGGTCAGCCGCGCGATCGCGGAGGACGAGGCGCTGGCCAAGCGCTACACCTGGACCGATCGGCTCGTGGTCGTGGTCAGCGACGGCACCGCCGTGCTCGGCCTCGGTGACATCGGCCCGCGCGCCTCGCTTCCGGTGATGGAGGGCAAGGCGGCGCTGTTCAAGAAGTTCGCCGGGCTGGATTCGATCCCGATCGTGTTGGACACCAAGGACGTCGACGCGATCGTCGAGACGCTGATCCGCTTGCGGCCGAGCTTCGGCGCGGTGAACCTGGAGGACATCTCCGCGCCGCGCTGCTTCGAGATCGAGAGGCGCGTCATCGAGGCGCTCGACTGCCCGGTGATGCACGACGACCAGCACGGCACCGCCATCGTGGTGCTCGCCGCGCTCAACGGCGCCGCCAAGGTGCAGGGCCGCGGCATCGAGGGCCTGAAGGTCGTGGTGTCCGGCGCGGGCGCCGCCGGTGTCGCGTGCACGAACATCCTGCTCGCCGCCGGGGTCCGCGACGTGACCGTGCTCGATTCGAAGGGCATCGTCGGTGCCGACCGCGGCGACCTCAACGAGGTGAAGGCCGAGCTGGCCACCCGCACCAACCCGCGCGGCCTCACCGGCGGCGCGGCGGAGGCGCTGGCGGGCGCCGACGTGTTCCTCGGCCTGTCGGCCGGTCTGATCGCCGAGGAGCTCATCGCGTCGATGGCGCCGGAGGCGATCGTGTTCGCCATGTCCAACCCGGACCCGGAGATCCACCCCGAGGTGGCCCGCAAGTACGCCGCGATCGTGGCCACCGGCCGCAGCGATTTCCCGAACCAGATCAACAATGTGCTCGCGTTCCCCGGCGTTTTCAAGGGCGCGCTGGACGCGGGCGCCCGGCGGATCACCGAGGGCATGAAGATCGCCGCCGCCGACGCCATCCTCAGCGTCGTCGCCGACGAACTCGGCCCGGACAAGATCGTGCCGAGCCCGCTGGACCCGCGGGTCGCTCCGGCCGTCGCCGAAGCGGTCGCCGCCGCCGCCCGCGCCGAGGGCGTCGCGTAACGCCATCGCACGCCGGCACAAGGGCGCCCGATTCGACCGCGAATGGGCGCCCTTGTCAGCGACGCAACCGGCCGGTTCCCGGTGCACTGGCCCATACCGCGAAGGCCAGCAGCCCGTCCAGCAGCATCGCCAGCACCGCCACCAGTAGCGCGCCGACCAGCACGCGGTCGTAGCGGTAGAGGCTGATGCCGTCGAAGATGTAGCGGCCCAAGCCGCCGAGGTTGACGTAGGCGGCGATCGTCGCGGTGGCCACCACCTGGAGGGTCGCGCCGCGCAGCCCGGTGAGCAGGATGGGCAGCGCGTTGGGCACCTCGACTCGGAACAGGATCTGCCGTTCGGTCATGCCCATGGCGCGCGAGGCGTCCACGACGTCGGCGGGAACGTTCGCGATTCCCGCGTACGCGCCCGCGAGCAGCGGGGGGATGCCGACCGTGATCAGTGCCAGCAGCGGCGGAATCAAGCCGAGGCCGAGCAGCAGCACCAGGAAGGTCAACAGGCCGAGGGTGGGCAGCGCGCGCATGGCGTTGGCGAAGCCGACCAGCACCGCCGCCCCACGCCGGGTGTGGCCGATGCTCAGGCCGAGCGGTACGGCGATCCCCGCGGACACGGCGACGGTCAGGAAGCTGTACCAGAGGTGCTGGACGATGCGGCTCCCGATGCCCGACGGACCGCTCCAGTTGGCGCCGTCGGTGAAGTAGTGCCAGGCGTCGAGGAAAAGGTTCATGCCGCAGTGCCTTTCGCCCTGACGGTCCCGGCGTCGGCGCGCACCCAGGGCGTCGACCAACGGCCCAGCGCGTACACCACCCGGTCGGCGACCAGCGCGAGCGCGAGCGTCACGATGATGCCCGCCATGATCTCGTCCGGATAATCGCGCTGGTAGCCCTGGGTGAACAGTTTGCCGAGCCCGCCGACGCCGATCAGCGCGCCGACCGACACCATCGCGATATTGGTCACCACCACGACCCGCAGACTGGATACGAAGACCGGCACGGCAAGTGGCATATCCACGGTGAGCGTGCGGCGCAGCGGGCCGTGGCCCACCGCGTCGGCCGCGTCGAGCACCGTGGCGGGCACCGAGTCCAGAGCCGCCGGGACCGCGATCACCAGCAGCGCCGTGGAATAGATGGTGAGCGCGATGATCACGTTCAGCGGATCGATGGCCGAGATGCCGACCAGCGGAGGAATGATCACGAACAGCGCCAGCGACGGAACGGTGTAGGCCAGGCTCGCGGCGGTCACCGTGACCCGGCGCAGCCACGCCGCTCGCCGCACCAGCGCGCCGACCGGGACCGCGATCACCAGGCCCAGCAGCAGTGGCACCAGGGCGAGATAGAGGTGGGTCGCGGTGATTCCCATGATCTCCGAGAAGTTCTCGATGAGGTATCTCATGCCGCTCTCCGGATCCCGGCGCGCACGACGCCGTCTCGCTCACGTCCGTTCACGGCACTTGTTCTTCGAAGAAGTGCCGGTTGCGTTCGGCGTCTTCGTTGGCGCGCTGCCCGGCCAACTGCTCGAGCACCTCGGTGGCCAGCACTCCGCCGCGTACCGCGCCGGCGCCGTCGACGGCGACGCCGATTCCGGATGGCGAGGAGATCGCGGCGTCCAGCGCTTGGCGCAGGTCGCCGGACGGGGTGAACAGCGAACCGCCCGCCGACATGCTGTCCGATAGTGCGCGGCCCGCGCGGAATCCCTCGACACCGGTGACGTCCATCCAGCCCACCGGCTTGCGGTCGGCGTCGACCACCAGCGCCCACTCGCCCGCGTCGAGTCGCAGTTCGCGCACCTCGTCCGTGACCGCCGTCCGGATGTCGTGCAGCGGAATATCATTCGCGGACCGGAAGGACAATCCGCGGTAACCGCGGTCGCGGCCGACGAAGTCGGCGACGAAATCGGTAGCGGGCTGGGCGAGCACGCGTTGCGGCGCGTCGTACTGCTGGAGCACTCCGCCGCGTCCGAACACCGCCACGCGATCGCCGAGCGTGATCGCCTCATCGATGTCGTGCGTCACGAACACGATGGTCTTGTGCAATTCCGCCTGCAACCTTTGCATTTCGACCTGCAATTCGGCGCGCACCACCGGGTCGACGGCGCTGAACGACTCGTCCATCAGCAGGACCGGCGGGTCGGCGGCCAGCGCCCGGGCCACGCCAACGCGCTGCTGCTGACCACCCGACAGCTGCGCCGGATACCGCTGCGCCAGCGAGCGATCCAAGCCGACCCGGTCGAGTACCTCGAGCGCCGCGGCACGGGCGGCCCGGCGCGAGTCACCGCGCAGGACCGGAACGGTCGCGACATTGTCGACGACCGTCCGGTGCGGCAGCAGTCCGCCGCTCTGGATGACGTACCCGATCCCGAGGCGCAGCCGGACCGGGTCGACGGTCGAAACATCCTGCCCGGCGATGGTGATCGTCCCAGAGCTGGGCACGATCATGCGGTTGATCATTCGCATCGAGGTCGTCTTACCGCAGCCGGAAGGCCCGACGAACACGGTGAACGACCCGGACTCGATGTGCAGATCCAGGTCGGTGACGGCGTGCGTGCCGTCCGGATACGTCTTGCTGATACCGGAGAATTCGATATCGGACACCGAATCTCCCTCCCTAGCCGACCGGCTTGTTCAGCCCCTTGGCGGCGACCCAGGCCGCGGCGGCGGCCTTCGGCTCGGTCTTGCCGGTGCCGGAGACCGCCTCGTTGAGCTTGATCAGTTCGGCGGTGGTCAGCTGCGCGGATACCGCGTTCAGCGCCGCGAGCGCCTTGTCCGACTTCTTGCTCGCGTTGAGCAGCGGCACCACGTTCTGCGCGGGGAAGTTGTGCTTCGGGTCGTTCAGCACCACGAGGTCGTTCTGCGGGATGGCGGGCGAGGTGGTGAAGATATCGGCCGCGGTCACCTGGCCATCGACCAGCGCCCGAACCGTTGCGGGACCCCCGCCGTCGGCGATCGGCACGAAATTGCTCGCCGCGACATCCAGGTTGTAGTTCTTCTTCAGGCCGGGCAGACCGCCCGCACGCTCCTGGAATTCGGCGGGTGCGCCGAATCTCACCTCGGCCGAGTGCGCGGCCAGGTCGGCGATCGTGCTCAGGTTCCAGCGCTGGGCGGTGGCGCGGGTGACGACGACGGCGTCCGAGTCCTCGCCGGGCGCGGGCGTGCCGATCGCGAGATCGGAACCGAGCGCCTTGCCCAGCGCGCTGTTCACGTCGGCCGCGCTGGTGGCGGTGGCGTTCTTGTCCAGGTACTGCAGCAGATTGCCGGTGTACTCG
The DNA here is from genome assembly GCF_053603155.1 of Nocardia sp. NPDC004260. Classification (NCBI taxonomy): domain Bacteria; kingdom Bacillati; phylum Actinomycetota; class Actinomycetes; order Mycobacteriales; family Nocardiaceae; genus Nocardia; species Nocardia sp. NPDC004260. Next base: position 13,655 of record NZ_JBSGEZ010000078.1, read on the forward strand.
GGGACCACCGAAATGGCGCACTTCCGCAAGGCGGGAAGGTAAGCTTCGCGGCTGCCGATGCCCAGCTTGGTATCCACGCTGAAGCCGTTCGCGCGCAACACTTCCGCGTACACCTCGGCGATGGTCTCGGACTCGGGGAAGTTCGCCGAACCGACGGTCAATCCGTCTCCCGAACAGCTGCCGCCGGTGGCGAGTGGATCGGAATCGCCACAGGCCGCCAGGGCCATCGCGACGGCGAGGGCGGTCGCGGCGGCGAGGATACGGGCGCCGCGCAGTGCGACGTGCGCGGCGGGGTGCCGGTGCGCGGCGGCACCGGGGGTGCGGGTGGATTTCACGAGAGTCCTTCCGACAGGACGGCGGGCGCGGTCTCGGCACCGAGCGGCCGCCGGTACATTCTGGGTGTCCATACTGCCCGCTTCCGGGTTTTTCTGTTGGCCGTGTCGAGTCGTCGGAGAGTTGGTGTCGCCGGATGGTGTTGGCCGCGTCACAGCGGGTGCTGGCTCGGTTGCTGGTCGTCGCTTCCGTCGCGCTGGTCGTGTCCTGCGGGAACGACGAGCCGCAGCCGTCGATCACGGTCGGCGCGGGTGACTCGATCGAGTCCTCCGTGCTCGCCGAAATCTATGCGGGCGCGCTGGCGCGTACCGGTGCGCGGACCGCGGTGGACCCGAGGCTGGGCAGCCGCGCGGACTACCTCGCCGCGCTCGATGCGGACCGGGTCCAGGTGGTCGGCGAGCATTCTGGGGCGTTGCTGAGCTATTTCGATGAACACTCGACGGAGCGACTGCCGAAACAGGTAGCGGACGCGGTGAGCGCTGGGCTGCCCGAAGGTCTGGTCGTCTCCGATCTCGCCGATGGCACCGATCTGCGCCCCCGGGTATTGCTCGCCGCCCAAGCGGCGGCACAGGACAAGGTGCGTTCGGTGCGCGACCTCGCTCCCCGCTGCGGTGGGCTGACCGTCGGCGTGGCGGCCACGCCCGGCCTGCTGCCGCCCGCCGGGAGCGATCGCGTCGCCGGGTGCGACTTCGCCGCCACCGTGGCCTTCCCGGATCCGGCCGCGCTGCGGAAAGCGCTGTTGGAGGGTCGGGTTCAGGCCGGCCTGCTCGGCGGTCCCGCCGAACTGGCGCCCGGCGCGACCGAGGGATTGGCCGTGCTGTCCGATGACGAGTACGCCGTGCGAGCCGAGAACGTGCTGCCGCTGTTCCGCAAAGGACTGCTCGACCAGCGGCAGATCAAGAAACTCAACTACGTCGCGGGCGAACTGACGACCGACGAGCTGGCGGCCATGATCCGGAATGTCCGGGACGACGGCGCCGCACCGAGTGACGTCGCGCGCGCCTGGCTGGACAAGCACTCGTTGTAGGCGTGACCCCGTACGGCGTTTGCCGTCGTCGGCCGGGACTGCCGAGTCATAAGCTCGCGTCCTTTGCTGTCGGGAATCGAGCGATAGATGTCGTATCCGACACTGCCGCCGGTTGCGAGTCCCGGCATAGGCTGGTTGAGCAGCCACTACACCCTCCCGCACAGCAACGGCGCTGGAGAGGGTCGCCGACGTCGTCGGCCTTCGGCGGGAGCCGAAATCGAGGCCATCGAGAAGTCACATCTCGATGGCCTCTCGTCGTGTACGGGCCGGGTGATCGGGAACGCGATACGCGAGGCTGTGAACTGTGGGGGTCATCACGGGTCGCGGTGTCTTGTCCGCAGGCTGTTCCGCGCCGTATATTCCAGGTGGAATATTTAGCGTGGAGCATGTCGGGACCGGGCGATAGCGTGCCGGGCGGCGGCAGGCTCGCAGCGTCGGCGGCCGAAGGCCGAGACGACCGAGTGACGGAGGTGAACAAGCATGGGGCAAGGGCAGGCGCATCCGTCGGTGACGCCGTTGGCCATCGCCGTGCTCGCACTGCTGGAGGAGCGGCCCATGCATCCGTACGAGATGTTCCAGACGCTGATCGCCCGGCGGGAGGACAAACTGGTCAAGGTGCGGCCGGGCTCGCTGTACCACACCGTGTCCCGCCTGGCCGACCAAGAATTGGTGCACGCCGAGGGCGTCGACCGGTCGGGCAACCGGCCCGAACGCACCACCTACCGGATCACCGGGCGCGGCAGGGAGGCGTTGCGCAACCGGATCGCCGAGATCGTGCGGCGACCCGTTCCGGAGTATCCGATCTTCCCGGTGGCGCTGGGCGAGTTGCACAATCTGCCGAAGACGGAGGCGCTCACCCTGCTGCGCGAACGAATCGGCGTGCTGGAGACCGAACTGGCCGATGCCGACATGCTGAGCGCCTGGGCCGAGGAGCACGTCGTTCCCCGCCGCTACTGGATCTCCCTGCCGTATCTGCGGGCGATCCTCGCCGCCGAACTCACCTGGGTCAAGGAGTTCACCGCCGAATTGGCCGGCGGCGCACTCGAGTGGGAGGACTTCGACCCCGTGACCGGCGAACGCTCCGCGGCCGAACCGGCCGCCGACACCCCGGTGTCGCTGCCGGTGCCGCCCGGCGCTGTGGCGACCGCCGACCCGAGATTTTCGGATCATCCGAGTTAGGAAACGAAACAGATGTCCACACAACGCAATCCGTGGCTGGCGCTGGTCGCGCTGGTCGTCGGCTTCTTCATGATCCTGCTGGACATGACGATCGTGGCGGTCGCCAATCCCGCGATCATGACCAGCTTGCACGCCGACATCTCCCAGGTGATCTGGGTGACCAGCGCCTACCTGCTCACCTACGCGGTGCCGCTGCTGGTCACCGGACGGCTGGGTGATCGATTCGGCCCCAAGAACATCTATCTCATCGGCTTGGCGGTGTTCACCGCCGCGTCGCTGTGGTGCGGTCTGTCCGGCACCATCGGCATGCTGATCGCGGCACGCGCCGCCCAGGGCATCGGCGCCGCGCTGATGACGCCGCAGACCATGGCCGTGATCACCAGGACCTTCCCGCCCGACCGGCGCGGCGCCGCCATGGGCCTGTGGGGTGGCGTCGCGGGCCTGGCGACGCTGGTGGGCCCGATCCTCGGCGGTGTGCTGGTGGACGGTCTCGGCTGGGAGTGGATCTTCATCGTGAACGTCCCGGTCGGCGTCGTCGCCTTCGCGTTGGCCGTCTGGCTGGTGCCCGCGCTGCCGACGCACGAGCACAAGTTCGACATCCCCGGTGTGCTGCTCAGCGGCGTCGGCATGTTCCTGCTGGTGTTCGGCATCCAGGAGGGCAACACCTACGACTGGTCGTTGCGCATTTGGCTGCTGATCGGCGCGGGCTTGGTGGTGCTCGCGGTGTTCCTGGTCAACCAGGCCAGGAACAAGGGCGAGCCGTTGCTGCCGCTGAGCCTGTTCCGTGATCGCAACTTCGCGCTGTCCAACGCCGCGATCGCCGCGATGGGTGCGGCGGTGACCTCCCTGATGGTGCCGACGTACTTCTACCTGCAAGCCGTGCGGGAGCTGTCGCCGACCAAGTCCGCGCTGGTCTTCGCGCCCATGGCGATCGTGACCGGTTTCTCCGCCCCGCTGGTCGGCAAGTTCGCCGACAAGCTGCACCCGCGGATCGTGCCCACCATCGGCTTCGGCTTGTTCGCGCTGTCGGTGTTCTGCTTCGCGGCGCTGATGAAGCCGGACTCGTCGCTGGTCTGGTTCCTGGTGGCAGCGGCGCTGGCCGGTTTCGCCAACGCCTGCATCTGGGCTCCGCTGGCGTCCACCGCCACCCACAATTTGCCGGTCCAGCTGGCCGGCGCGGGCGCCGGTGTCTACAACACCACCCGCCAGGTGGGCTCGGTGCTCGGCAGCGCGGCGATCAGCGCGCTGGTGGCGGCCAGGATGACGGCGAACGGCCTGGGCGGCGGCCCGGTCGCCGAAGGAGGCGCGGGTCGGGGCCCGCTCCCGGAGTTCGTCAAGGATGCCTTCAGCACCGCCCTCGGCCAGTCCGCGCTGCTCCCCGCGGCCGTCCTGCTGATCGGCGTCGCCGCCTCGGTACTGTTCATCCGCCACGGCGAGTCCACCCCGCCGCGGCTCGAGAAAGAACGGGTCGAGGCCGACGCCGTAGCGAGCTGACCGCCGAAATCCCATGCCCCGCAGAAGAGAATTTTTCTGCGGGGCATGTTTCGTCAGCGTGCCGGCACGCCCTACTGCTTGGCACTACGCGACCAGCCGAAAGGGTCAACCCACGCTGACTGTGACCGAGGGGTAGCCGGTGGCGCCGTCGGGGATGACGTCGCGGCGTTCGGCTGTTTGGGTTTCACCGGTGCCGTCGGTGGCGCGGGCGCGGAGGGTGTGCGGGCCGGAGGTGGCGTCCCAGTCGAAGACCCACTGGCGCCAGGTGTCGATGGACTGCTCGTCGGAGAGGCGGGCCTGCTGCCAGGGGCCGTTGTCGATTTGCACTTCCACGGCGCGGATGCCGCGATGCTGTGCCCACGCGACTCCGGCGACGGGGATGCGGCCCGGCTGGAGGCGGCCGCGGGCACGGGGAGTGTCGATGCGGGTGCCGGTCTTGATCGGGCCCACCGCCGACCAGCCGCGGCGGGTCCAGTACGCGGTGGCGCGGTCGAAGCGGGTGACTTCCAGTTCGGTCACCCATTTGGTGGCCGAGACGTAGCCGTAGAGACCGGGCACGACCAGCCGGGCTGGATACCCGTGCCGCACCGGCAGCGGTTCGCCGTTCATGCCGACCGCGAGCAGCGCGTCGCGTCCGTCGGTGAGCACCGCCAGCGGCGTGCCCGCGGTCCAGCCGTCGGCGCTGTGCGAGAGGACCATGTCCGCGTCGGGGTGCGGTCCCGCCTCGGCGAGCAGCTGATCCACGCGGTAACCGAGCCAGCGCGCGTTGCCGATCAGGTCGCCGCCTACCGGATTCGACACGCAGGCCAGCGTGACCAGGTGTTCCTCCACCGGGCGAAGCGCCAGATCCGCCCAGGTGAGCCGGATCTCGCGGTCGACCATGCCGTGGATCCGCAGCGACCAGCCGTCCCTGGACACCTGCGGCACGATCAGCGCGGTGTCGATCCGGTAGAAATCGTCGTTCGCGGTCAGGTACGGCGTCAGTCCCGGGACACGAAGGTCCACGCCGGGCGCGACCGGCTCGGCGGGCGCCGACGGCTCCGGCAACCGCACGGCGGCTCGCTCGCCGGAAACGTCGCTGCGGCGGGCGCCGAGCACCCGTCCGCCGATTCCGGTCACCGCGGCCAGCCCACCGGCCATGAGCAGCCCCCGCAAGACTTGCCTGCGCTCCGAAGTCCCGGTGGCGGGTGAGGCCTCACTTGCCTCGGTGTGCTCGGTGTGATGATCTCCGTCGGCAGAAGCCGAACCTTCGGACACGGTTCGAGCAGGGGCGGCCGACGATGCCGTTCCCGCGTGCCTCGCACCGGACGACTTGTCGACCGCCGCGTCGATGCGACGGGTCAGCGCTCGCAGCGAGTAGATGCCGACGGCGACGCCGACGACGGTCGGCAACGCGGCGGCGAGACCGGTGCGCGCCACCGCGACCCATGCGGTGATCACTCCGAACACGACGAACAACCACGACCCGGCGGCACGGGTGGTCCGCTCGATCGCTCCGGCCACGCCGGCGACCAGGACGGCGATCACGCTCATGATCAGGTACAGCGCGGCCTTGTCGTTGGTGCCGAAGGTGGCGATGGCCCATTCCCGCACACCGTCGGGCGTGTGGTCGACCACGGCCGAACCGAGAAGGTGCAGCGGCGCGCTGTCGGGGCCGAGGAAGGCCGCGAGCAATTCGGCGACACCCAGCGTGAGGCCCGCCGAGACGATCCCGGCCACCACACGCAGTCGCAGATCGGCCATGGCATCGAGACTACTGCCGGTCGGCCGCCGACCCGGCTCGGTCCGGCATCCGCGACAGTGCACTGATCGTCGTGGACGGACCCGGACACGCGAAAGGCGCTGCCCGCGAACCGGACAGCGCCTTTCAGCGATCGGTTCAGTTGTAGATGTTCGCCACGTCGTCGGCGTGCTGCTTCATCACGACGGCGCGCTTGAGCGACATCTTCGGGGTGAGTTCGCCGGTCTCCTGGGTCCAGTCGATGGTCAGCAGACGGATCTTCTTGATCTGCTCGGCTTTCGACACGTTCTTGTTCGTCTCGGCCACCGCCGCGTTCACCTCGGCGAGCAGATCCGGGTTCTCGATCAGCTTCTCGATGGGGGTGTCGGCGGGCAGGCTGTTGCGTTCCTTCCAGCCGGGCAGCGCCTCCGGGTCCAGCGTGATCAGCGCGCCGATGAAGGGCTGGCCGTCGCCGACCACCATCACCTGGCTGATCAGCGGGTGCGCCCGCAGCGAGTCCTCCAGCAGCGCGGGGGAGACGTTCTTGCCACCGGCGGTGACGATGATCTCCTTCTTGCGGCCGGTGATGGTGATGAAGCCGTCATCGTCGATGGCGCCGAGGTCACCGGTCTTGAACCAGCCGTCCTCGAACGCGTCCTCGGTGGCCTCCGCGTTGCCCCAGTAGCCGCTGAACACGACCGTGCCGCGCAGCAGCAGCTCGCCGTCCTCGGCGATCTTGGCGGCTTGGCCCTCGATCGGACGCCCGACCGAGCCGACCCGGATGTGCTCCGGGGTGTTGACCGCGATGGCCGCGGTGGTCTCGGTGAGGCCGTACCCCTCGTAGATGGTCACGCCGACGCCGCGGAAGAAGTGGCCCAGTCGCGCGCCGAGCGGACCGCCGCCGGAAACGGCGGCCTCGCACTGGCCGCCGAGCGCGGCGCGCAGCTTGGCGTACACGAGCTTGTCGAACAGCGCGTGCTTCAGCTTCAGCGCCAGTCCCGGTCCGCCGCTGTCGAGCGACTCGCTCCACGCGATCGCGGTATCGGCCGCGGCGTCGAAGATCTTGCCCTTGCCGCCGTCATGGGCCTTCTGCTTGGCGCTGTTGAACACCTTCTCGAACACCCGGGGCACCGAGAGGATGAAGTGCGGCTGGTAGCTGCCGAACTGCTCGACCAGGGTGGACCAGTCGGCGGTGTGCGCGACGACCACCTTCGCGTCGAACGCGGCCAGCGCCACGGCGCGGGCGAAGACGTGCGCCAGCGGCAGGAACATGAGGGTTTTCTTGCCCTCGGTGACGTACTTGTGCAGCGCGATCCGATCGGACTTGGACTCCGCGTACAGGTTCGCGTGGGTGAGCATGACGCCCTTCGGGCGGCCCGTGGTGCCCGAGGTGTAGATCAGGGTGGCCGGCGACTGCGCGCCGACCTGCGCGCGGCGGTCGTGCACAGCCTGGTCGTCGAGGTCGGCGCCGCGGCTGAGCAGTTCGTCCACCGCGCCCTTGTCGATCTGCAAGATCTCCCGCAGGTCGGGCAGCGCCCCGGCTTCGATCTCGTCGATCACCTTACGGTGCTTGTCGCTGTCCACGACCAGCAGCTTGGTGGCCGAGTCCTGCAGGATCCACTTGGCCTGCTCGGCGGCGGAGCTGTCGTAGATCGCGACGGTGCAGCCGCCCGCAGCCCAGATGGCGAAGTCGAGGACGGCCCACTCGTAGCGGGTGGGGGCCATGATGGCGACGCGATCGCCGAGTTCGAGACCCGAGGCGATCAGGCCTTTCGCCACCCCGGTAACGGTTTTCGCGAACTCCGCGGCGGTGACGTCCAGCCAACCGCCACTGCCGTTCGGCACGTTGAACAGCACCGTGTTCGGCGACTGCTCGGCGTGGCGGAAGACGTTGTCGGAATTGTTCGCGTCATCCGGAATGGTGTAAGAAGCCGGGACTTCGAACTCTCGCATCAGTGCCCTTCCACGTGGGTTTACTCGCCAGTAATCTACGACACCTGCGCCGGGCCCGTGAGGTCGACCACCGCCAATCGCCTCCGTACATCACCGCAGGCTGGGGACCCGCTCGAATTTCATCCTAGTTCGCGCAGGTCCGCCGGTTGAATCGCTTCGCGCAGGAACTCGGCGAGTTCGCACAGCGCGGCCGCTGCGGGCGCCGCCAGCGCGGCCTGCAATTGAGCGACGTGCCACAAGCCCTTGCTCTCGGTGCAGCGCACGTGTACCCCCGCCTCGCGCAGCGCGGCGACCAGCGCGACGCACTGCCGGTGCAGCAGTTCGCTGACGTCCACCTGCACGTAGGTCGGCGGCAGGCCGCGCAGTTCGCCGGTCAGGGGTGCATAAGCCGGGTCGGCGGAATCGCCGTCGCCCAGATAGGCGGCGGCGCAGGCGCGTGACCAGGGCCTGTTGATAACCAGATCGCGGTCCCGCTCCGGGATCTCGTTCGGGTCCGCCCACGGCGCGATCAGACCGAGCGCGGCCGGGGTCTGCCCGTGCCGGGCGATCAGTCGCTGAGCCAGCGCGAGCGACAGACCGCCGCCCGCGGAGTCACCGGAGACGGCGATCTGGTCCGGCCGCAGTCCCGAGGTCGCCACCAGCTCCAGGAACGCCGCCTCGGCGTCGTCCAGGGCCGCGGGGAAGGGGTGCTCCGGCACGAGCCGGTAGTCCAGCACGTAGACCGCGCAACCGACGTCTCGTGCCAGCCGGGCCGCGAGCGAGCGATGTGTCGCGACCGAGCCGACCGCGTATCCGCCTCCGTGGAGATAGAGCACGGCGCCGTGCTCGGAGGTGTCCGCGAAATCGATCCGCTCGGCGGGCCTGCCGCCCAGGTGCACGGGCCGCACGACAGCGCCGGCGGGCAGCAACTGCGCCCGCGAAGTCACGTCGAGCAGCCTGCGCTGCACCGTGAACGGCAATCGCTTGTTCAGCGTGACCCGGAAGATCGGATTCAGTACCGCCCGCGCGAGGGGCAGTGGCAGGTCGATGTCCCGCATTCGTCGTTCCTCGAATCCGGGTCAGGGCAGGAAGCGGCGCTCGACATTGGCCGCGATCCGCTGGTAGCCCGACGCGGTGACCCGGACGAACAGGTCCAGCAGTTTGGCCTCCCAGCCGATCAGCACGCGGCCGTGCCCCTTGCGCACGCCCTCGACGATGGTCTGCGCCGCCATCTCCGGGGTGTGTATGGCCAGCTTGCGGTCGAACATCGTCGCGGCCGACTTGGCGTCGATGCCCTCGGCGTAGGTGGCGTTGCGCGCGACCGCGGTCTTGATGCCGCCGGGGTGCACGCAGGTGACCTTGACCGGGTGTCGCGCGACGAGCATCTCCTGGCGCAGCGACTCGGTGAAGCCGCGCACCGCGAACTTCGCCGCGTTGTAGGCGCTCTGCCCGGGAATCGCGATGAGGCCGAAGAGGCTGGACACATTGACGACGTGGCCGTCACCGGACTCGATGACCATCGGCAGGAACGCCTTGGTGCCGTTGACGACGCCCCAGAAATCGACGTCCATCACGCGCTCGAAGTCCTTGTACTCCGAGCGGATGACCTCGCCGTGGTGCGCGATGCCCGCGTTGTTGTAGACCTGGTGCACCGTGCCGAAGTGCGCTTTCACGGCGTCGGCGTAGAGGATCACCGCTTCGCGTTCGACCACGTTCAGCCGGTCGGACTTGACCTCGGCGCCGAGCTGTTCGCAGCGGCGCACGGTCTCGTTCAAACCGTCCACGTCGATGTCCGACAGTGCCAGTTTGGCGCCGCGCCGGGCCAGATTCACCGCCAGCGCACGGCCGATCCCGGAACCCGCTCCGGTGATCACACATACCTTGTTCTCGAAGTAAGCGTCACTGCTCACGATGCCACTGCTTTCAGGTCGGCCTGGGAAATGGAGATGTCGTACGCCGCCACGTCGAATGTCTTGGTCAGCCTACGGAATTCGAAAGTGAAGTCCGGCCACAGCGTGGTGTTGTTGCCGTGCTTGTCCAGGTACCAGCTCGAGCACCCGCCGGTCAGCCAGACGCTGCCCGCCAGCTTCGCCTGCAGGTCGGCGTTATAGGCATCCTGCACGTCGCGGCGCACCTCCACGGTACGCAGGTCGAGGCGGTCGATGGTAGCCAGTGCGTCGGCGATGTAATTGATCTGAGATTCGATCATGTACACCATCGAGGTGTGCCCGAGGCCGACGTTCGGGCCGAGCAGGAAGAACAGATTGGGGTAATTGGCGATCGCCGAGCCCTTATAGCCCTGCTGGCCGATCTCGTCGAACACTTCCGACAGGGTGCGACCGTCGCGGCCCGCGATCGTGTCGTAGGTCGGCGAGTCGGTGACGTGGAATCCCGTCGCCACGATCAACGCGTCGATCTCGCGCTCGGTGCCGTCCTCGGTGACGATCGAGTTCGCGCGCACCTCGGCGATGCCGTCGGTGACCACGTCGACGTTGGGGCGCGACAGCGCGGGGTAGTAGTCGTTGGAGATCAGCATGCGCTTGCAGCCGATCCGGAAATTCGGCGTGACCTTGGCACGCAAGTGCGGATCGCGGATCTCGTAGCGGAGTTTGGCCTTCGCGATCGCCTCGAACAACTGCATCAGGGCTGGCACCTTGGCCAGGCCGACCACCTGGGTCTCGCGCGCGGCGTAGATGGCCGCGCGGGATAGTCGCTGCAGACCCGGCACGTGCTTGAAGGCCAGTCGCTCGGCCTTCGTGTACGGGCGGTCCAGGCGCGGCAGCAGCCACGGCGCCGTGCGCTGGTAGACGTCCAGATGGCCGACCGTCGGGGCGATGGCAGGCACGATCTGGATCGCCGAGGCGCCGGTGCCGATGATGGCGACCCGCTTGCCGGTGAGGTCGGCGTCGTGGTTCCAGCGGGCGGAGTGGAAGATCTCGCCTTCGAACTCGCCGATGCCTTTGATGTCCGGCAGCGCGGGCTCGCACAGCGCGCCGACCGCGGAGACCACCGTGTTCGCGGTGAAGCTGCCTTTGGTCGACTCGATCTCCCAGAGCGCGGTCTCGTCGTTCCAGCGGGCGCTGGTCACGTCGCAGTCGAAGATGTGCTTGTCGCGCACGTCGTAGCGCTTCGACACGTCCTGGATGTACTGCTGGATCTCGCCCTGCCGGGAGAACGACCGCGACCAGTTCGGGTTGAGGGCGAACGAGTACGAGTACAGGTGCGAAGGCACGTCGCAGGCCGCGCCGGGGTAGGTGTTGTCCCGCCAGGTGCCGCCGACGTCGCTGCCGCGCTCCAGCACGAGAAAGTCGTTGCGACCCTGCTGGGTCAGCCGGATGGCCAGACCCAGGCCCGCGAACCCGCTGCCGATGATGATCGTCTTGGCATGGCGCGCGGGTCGGGCGGCGACAGCTTTGTCTGTAACCTTGCGACTCATGTAACCGAGCCTACGATGCTATTGAGCGCGAGTCAACAGTGTATTGACTGGCGTTCAGTAGGATGTTTCGGTGACCAGAACTCAGGGAGACGCCCCCAAGCGCACGCGGCTGAGCCCCGACGAGCGCCGCGAGCAGCTGATCACCTTGGGTGCGAAGATGCTCGGCGAGCGCGCCATCGAGGACATCTCCGTCAGCGAGATCGCCGCCCAGGCAGGGATCTCCCGCGGCCTGCTGTTCCACTATTTCCCGACCAAGCAGGACTTCCAGCTCGCCATCGTGCACCACGCCAACGCCGAACTGCTCGAGCGCGTAGCCCCGGACCGCTCGCTCGGCCTGTTCGAGATGCTGCGGGACTCGATCGAACGCTACGTCGAGTACGTCACCGAGAACCGCACCTCATACCTGGCACTGCTGCGCGGCCCCACCAGCGTCAGCCCCGAGCTGGCTCCGCTGGTCGACCAGACCCGCGACTCGATCATCGGCATCATCCTCGCCGAGAATCCCACTCCGATCGCCGAATCCGACCACCCTCGCCTCATGCTCGCGATGCGCGGCTGGATCGCGTTCGTCGAGGAATCGACTCTCACCTGGCTGCGCTCCGAGCCCATTTCTCGTGCGGAGCTGATCGACCTGCTGGTCGAATCGCTGATCGCCATAGCGTTCTCGGTGGACCCGGCTCTGGCTGCGGCGCTTCGGGGTTGACGGGCGCATCGCGACTGTGGCGCTGCCCACATGCCGCATTTCGTATGCCCTTGTGCTGCCAATACCCTGCTGCTCCAGTGTCTTTCGATTTTGTGCCGGAAATCGCGGCGCATACCGTTGTGTGGTCGATGGTGTGGACGGCGATGGAGGCCGCCGATGTTGGTCATCAATGAACGAACGACGGCGCCGCGATCCGAACAGCGCGTGCTCGACTGGATGCGGAGCTGGACCGGCCAGTACGTCATTGTGGGACTCGCGATCTCGGGGTGTTACCTACCCGACCGCGAGCGCAAGGACGAAACGCAGGAAGCCGATCTGGTGGTGATCACACCCAGGGCGGCGGTCGTCGTCGAGGTCAAGGGCACCGTCCCGGAGGCGACGAGCGGTGTCCTGTCGGTGCAGGCCAACGGCCGCTGGCGGCTGTCCGGCTACGCGGGCGACCCGATCCACGTGCGCGACCACGACAGCAGCCCGTTCGACCAGGTGACGAACAACGTCTTCAACTTGAAGACGCTGGTGCGCAAGCACAATGCCGAGGCCTTCGTCGACGGCCTGATCGTCGTGGTGCCGCCCAGGGATTCGAACCTCACGCTCAACATCGAGTCACGCAGGCGCGGATGCGCGGTGGTGCTCGGAGCCGGTCAGGCCGACCTGCGCGCCTGGTTCCACCGCACCGCGAGCCGCAAGCTCATCTGGACCGCCGAACGCACCCACGCCCTCCTGACGGACTTGAACCTGGGCGACCAGATCACCGTCGACGACCTGGTGGCGGATGGTTTTCCGGCGGAGCGGAAGTTACGGGCCGGGACGCTGGCGGCGTTGGAGAGCGTCACGCGGAAGGCGCCCGAGCTCGAGGGTAGGACGTCCAGCGAAGATTCCGACACCGACGACGTGTCGGCTGGTTCGGACGCGCCACCGGTCGACGCCGTGCCCGAGCCGCACGATCTCGATCCGGATGCAGCGCGATTCAGCGAATCCGGCTCGACGCGAACCGCGAAAAACGATGACGAGGCAGATGAGGTTTATCAGCATGTCCCGGAGGTAGATCAGTCGCCTGCGTCGCAGTCCGCGATTGCCATGGAGCAGACAGACGCATCGGGAACCGTGGCGCAGGCGCCCCCCGCCCAGGATGTCGAGGAGCACGAGAGCTCGGAGTTCGTGCCGTCGACGCGGCCCAGTGCCGAAAGCGCACAGCGAGCCCAAGGGGCGTCGTCGACGGCTCGGCAGTCGCTCGAGCACACGGATGTGCCAGGCGGCAGCCAGAAGGTGTCCGCGTCAGAGTCGTATTCCCCGCAGGCACTGGTCGCCGTAGCTGCGCAGGCGCAACCCGCCCAAGCGGATCCCTTCGCGCCGGAATACCTCGCGCCGGAGCCCGAATCACATCCCGTGCCGCCGGACCCGACAACTCATGCCGATCTGTACGCTCGGAAAGACGATCACCGGTCCGCATCGTCTCTTTCGGATGCACCGCCGCTCGATTCCGATGTGCTTACGGACGAGCACGCGGAGCCGTCTCGGTTCGAAGGCCGACTCGCGGCGAAGCCCGCGCGGGAGGAAGTCGCCGAGCCGTACGCCGATGCGACGGGACGTTTCACCGCCGGATTCGTACCGTCGATACGGCCCGCCACTGCCGAGTCCGACACGATGGAACGAACCGACTCCGAGTTCCCGCCGGACGATGAGGAATTCGCTCCCGACGAGCGACCGGCGCCCGCACCGTCGTCCTTCACGGACAACTGGTCGTCGTGGATCGAGCCCGCCGCCGACCGGCCTCGGCGCCCACGTCCGGTGCAGGCGCCTCCGCCGAGCCGGCCCGCATCGTGGTCGACGCCCACCCCCGCACCCGAGCCACTGCGCCGACCCACGCCGACGGCTGTGCTCGAGCGCCGTCCACGGGTCCCGGTTCGCGAGCAGATAACCGCCCTGTCCGCGCGGATCCCCGGTCGCACCTCCGAGAAATCGAAGTCACGCGGCCACCGCTCGCAACAGATCGCCGCGGTGGCGCTGATCGTGCTGGTTATCGGCACGATATGGATACTGGCCGCCTCCTGCTCGACGCCCACCGGCGGCGCTGTGCAACCGACCCGAGCTCCTGTGCTCACCACCGAGGCGGTTCCCCCACCGCCGCCCGTCACGGAAACCCCGGCCCGCATGAACCTGCTGCCTCTGTGCACTCCGCTCACGCCGAAGTGCTGACGACGCATGCCCCGGCGTGCAGGTAGGCGGCCCAGAGCGAGGGGGTGGCGGGAGGCGCATCGCGCACAGCCTGGATGGCGCGGTGCAGCGCGTATGCGGGACGGGTCACGTCCAGGTCGGTGACCAGAGCGGCGTAGAACGCGTCGGCCACCTGCACGGCGATTTCGTCGTCGATGGGCCACAGTGCGCCGATGACGTGTGGGTATCCGGCACCTTGGTCATGCCCTCACCCGCCTCGTCCGTCCGTCAACCGCGTGACCCTGGAAAGATGCGGCAGCGCAGAGCGCTGCCCGCGTTCCCACGTGTGGCACCCGCCCCTTAGTTGCGTTCTGGTTGAATGGAATTGGCGAAACCGTGATGTTGCTCGTAGTACCGATCTCTGGAAGGACGCGTGTTCACCACTACCGAATCCGAGCTGGAAGATCTCTACGCGGCCATCGAGGAATCCGCGCGGCTATGGAACGTGCCCTGCACTCGAGAAGCTGTCCGGCCCACTCTTACCGCGTACGGCACGATGCTCACGCGTTCCGTGATCTCCCTCCGAGTGGTCACCGACGCCCGCCGCTCGGGAGACCTCGACTACCGCTTCTTGACGCTGCCGAGCGACATCGACCCTTACGACATAGCCCTTTCCAACGAGCTCGTTTCCGAGACCGATCATCCGGTCGGCGCTCTGCTGGACCAGGTCCGGGAGCGGTGCCCGATCCACAGCTACGGGATCGACGTCGGGGTAGTCGGCGGCTTCAAGAAAATCTGGCCGTTCTTTCCTGCCGATGGCATGCAGAAGGTGTCGGAACTCGCCGAACTACCGTCCATGCCGCCCGGTCTCGCCGACCACGTCGGCATGTTCGCACGTCACGGCCTGGAGGACAAAGTCGGCTTGCTCGGCATCGACTACCACGACAAGACGATGAACGTGTACTTCCCCGGACTGCCGGCCGAGTGCTTCGAACCACGCGCCATCGTGTCGCTGCACCGGGATGCCGGACTCCCGGACCCGAGCGACGACTTTCTCTCGCTCACCGAGAAAGCATTCGATATATACGCCACCTTCAGCTGGGAATCGTGCCGGATCGAGCGTCTCTGTTTCCCGGTGATAACACCGGACCCGACAACGCTCCCGGTTCGAATCGAACCGCGCTTCGAGCAACTCGTCGACAAAGTCCCGGTCCGTACGACCGACCGTCGATTCACCTATGCCGCAACCTCTTCGCCCGATGGGGAGTCCTACAAGTTCAGTTGGTTTTACCAATGGCAGCCCAGGATTTTGGACAGGATGAAGACGTCCGATTCGTAGAGCTGTGGCGATAGGCGTTCTCCGTGCCAGCTGAAGCAATCCCACAACTGCTGTGATGCAGCCTGAGGATTGCGGTGTGGTTGGGAGAGTTGGACGGCGCAGCTGCCGATGAAGGTGTGGGCGCGAAGTGGGTCCGGATACCGCTGAACCGGTGTTCGCCTGGGGACGTCGATCGGGCTGCCCCGGTCGATCCGTCGTCCTCGGATGGCGGGTCCGCCGAGCGCCACCGTGTCCTCGCTGCAGACGAATTCGACTTTATACCGAGTAGCGGCGGACATGGGTTCCGGCTGATGCGGTACCCGGCGTGACGGCCACGCGACAGCAACCAGAGCAGCGGTGACGGTGAGTTCGTGCACTCATCGGCGCGGTGCGGGACATTTTGGCACGGTACACTTAAGTGCCAGTGCGGCAGTGGTTTTCGGCCATCAATCAAGCAGGGGTGGGGTTGTGGGACGTGACGGTCCGCAGGTGAGTCGGCAGCACGGATTGTGCGCTATTGGCGCAGGCAGGACGGGAGCGGGCCGAACGACCGGTGGCGAGCAGGGGGCCACTGGTGGGTAGAGGGTCTACACCCAGCCTGTGGTTTCCATCGGCCCCTCCGTAACAGTGTCCGGCCGCGTCCGCTCGAGAGGGCTGCCGGTGGCCGGCGCCAGCTGGAGGCGATTGTCTGCGCGAGAGCACGACGAAGCTGATGGCGAGATCCGCAGTGGGAGCCACGTTGACGCTCGCGTGGTGGGGGTTGCCCAGGTCCATAGCCAGCGCGTCCACGACGTATAGCAACTGGTATCCGTCCATCGGACTGCGGAAGTCCCACTCCTGCTTCGGAATTCCCCTCGCTGTTCTCCCTCGTCTCCGTGATAGCGTCGCAAGGTGCATAGCAATCCCGAACAGATGCATGCCGCAGCCGAACGGATAACGGCAAGGGCGAACGAGTTCTGGGACGACGTCGAGGCGTTGCGCAAGGAAGCCGACGCTCTGATGTCCGCCGATTGGACCGGCGAGGCGGCCGATTCGCACGCCGCGCTGTGGACTGAGTGGGTGGATTCGGCACGAAAGGTTGCTGCCGCTCTCAGCGAAGATGCAGCGTTGATTCATCAGGCCGCTGACAGTTACGTGAAGACCGATAACAGCAACGCCGGCGACCTTACGTATGTTGAGTTCAACCTGGGCAATTCGTGATGTCCGCTTACACTGCCGACACCGACCGGATTCTGGCCCTAGTCGAGAAAGCTCGAGGAATCGGCCAGCAGATCGAGCAACGCATCGCCGATGTCGAGCGCGAAGTCGCTGCGCTGTACATCGAGTGGGAAGGCAAGGCGGCGGAGGCGCACCGGTCGAAACATGACACCTGGCACCGCGAGATCAACGACATGAAGACGGCTCTCGCGGAGCTCGAAAACGCTGCCCGCGCCGCTCGTGACCGATACCTGGCCAATGTTGCTCACAACCGAGGAATGTGGCCCTGATGGCGCCCATCACCATGGACCCAAGCGTCCTGTACAGCGCAGCAACCCTGTACGAGGCGGCCCGTAACAACGCCGACGGCCTCATGCGAACGCTCGCCGGGGCACTGGACAAAGACTGGGGCTGCGCGGGCAGCGACAGCGCCGGCCGCACCTGGGCCAGCAGTTACGACCCGGCCGCGTTCAACGCCGTGGCCGCCGGAACGGATATCGTCAACGCATTCGGCAAGCTCCGTGACCTGCTTGCCTTTACCGCCGTCAATCATGTCAATACTGAGAAGCTCAACAAAACGCCTCCTGAGACGCCGGACCCGTCGCCCTCGGTCCTCGAGACCACGACGGCACCAATATTCAGGGGTGCATTCGGCGGTGACACCGACCCGCCGTTCGGGTGGGAACTGGTTAGCAGCTGGCTGCAAGGCCACACCTGGCCGAACGGAAGCCCCGACAAACTGAGGAGGCTCGCAAAAGCGTGGAGAGACGCAGCTAGAGGGCTACGCAGTGCCAGCGATGGCACCGGACAGGCGTGGCTGAACATGGAGCAGATCGCCTCAGATGAACTGCCACAGGCGCTTGCTCAGATGGATGTGGTGTTCACAAGCGTCGAGACCGTCGCTACGAAGTACGAGAGTCTCGGTAGCGCATGTGACGATTGGGCGCAGCAGATCGAAGACGCGCACCAGAAGATCCTCGCCATCCTCGCGGGCGCGCTCGGTGTCGGAATCATCGCCGGGGTTCTGGTCGGCATTTTCACTGCGGGGACGGGAGCCGTCGGGACGACAGCCGCAGCGGGGAGTTCCGCTGGCGCCGCCATCGTCACCGTGCTGATCGCGTTCGACGCAGCCGCTGCCCTTGCCGCCGGTGTGACCGTCGCGGCGGGTGCGGCAGCCATCGGTGTGGCCACCGAACTGCAGCCCCTTCTCGAGGCCAACCCCACCCAGTTCAACGCCAGCACGAACGCGGGCGGGGGTAACCACAACTATGTCCCCCCACCGAAAGGTGGGTTGCCAGGATTTCCAAAAGCGCGGCCGGTGAAGAAAGTCGGACCGCGGTACAGGCAGCGCTGGCAAGACAATGATGGCAATATCTATGAGTGGGACTATCAGCACGGCGCTGTGGAGAAATACAGCAAAAACGGTAAACATCTGGGCGAGTACGATCCTGATACGGGAAATCAAACAAAGCCACCCGACCCGGGACGCGTACCCGGGCGGTGAGATCTTTGAGATCGTCCGAGCACCGCGCACGGTCGAGGCCGCTGCGGGGCGGTAACCATCGAACAATCGTCACCTAAGCCATTGGAGCGCAATTGAACTATCTAGAAGCCTACGATAGGCAGTCCGGGTTCCTGGTCGACGAGTATCCGCTACGCGGCATCGATCTTGCGGGACTGAAGCGGTTGCTGAATATTGATGAAGGTATCGAGATATACGGCTGCGATGTTTCCCGAGAACAGGTGAGCGAGCTCGCTCGATACATTAGCGAACCGTTCACGTTAGACGACGCATGTGACTATCAGGTCGGCTTTTACCGCGAGTAGCCCAGTGCACCGACCGATCCGATCTTCAGGAGGCGTTGTGGACTATTTGGACCAATGGAACGAAGAGCAGCGTCGAGCCGTAGCTGAATGGCGGCGCAAAAATAACGATTTAGGGCAAGCTCTCGCGCAGGTAGCGGTCCGGGCTGGCTCTCGTAATGGCGAGCTGGGTGTGACTGTAGACGCCCGCGGCAAGGTAACCGATCTGCGGATTACGCCGCAGGCTCTCCGGCTCGGCGAAGTCCAGCTTGCGCGAGTGCTGCTAGAGACCATCCAGCGCGCCCAATCGGATGCGCAGCAACAGGTGGAGGCCATGTCACGCCCATACACCGAGGATCCCGATGCCGCCGCCGCAATGAGGTTCCTCCGTGAGACTCTGGGCGAACATGCGCCGAGAAGTCGACCATGAGGCGCGCCCGCGATATTTCGCCCACAGCAGCGAGCCGGAGACCGTCGAAGGTCGAGAAAGCTCTGACGTGTTGACTCGAGCGGGACTCGTCTCTCCTTCGCTGTGACGGCGATGCTGGCGTTCTGAATCTCCATGCTTAGGTGACTAGGCGGTCGGCTCGAACGATTCCTGCTTGGCCTTTTCGGCGGCCAGCTCGTAGTAGAGCTTGCCGCTGGTCATCAGGATGCGCTTGACCTTGCTGCGGTCGCCGATGCCCTGTTCGTAGGACGGCTCATTGAAGACCGAGCGGAACTTGCTTTCGGTGAAGTCCTTGAGGTCGGAGACCACGGCCTTGTTGCGCAGCATCGACTTCGGGGTGAAGACGATCAGCGGGCGGCGGATGCCGTCCAATGC
>NZ_JBSGEZ010000079.1:0-31628 GCF_053603155.1 Nocardia sp. NPDC004260
GCGACCGACCCAGGCCGTCACCCCGGCTCCCCCCGAGTCCCTTCCACGAACCCCGTAACAAGATCCGCGCAAAGGATGGTGCCCTAGTGACCGACACCACCCCTGCCGACCCGATAGAACCCACCGAGCAGCAGCCCGGCGACGAGCAGGCCGCCGATACCACGGTGGACGCGCCAGCCACCGAGACCGATTCGGGCGGGCAGTCGAACGGCAACCGGGAAGCGGCGAAGTACCGGCGGCAGCTGCGCGAGACCGAGACCGAGCGCGATGCTCTCCGTGAGCGCGTCACCGCGTACGAGCGCGCGGAGGTCGAACGCCTTGCCGCCGATCGGATGGCGGACCCTTCCGACCTCTGGACGGGCGGAACCGACCTCGAGACGTTGCGCGGCAAGGACGGCGCGATTGATCCGGCGAAGGTCGGCAAGGCGATCGAGGGCGTACTCGAATCGCATCCGCATTGGCAACGCACCACGCGCACGCGGCCCGCGGTCGGGTCGCTGCGGTCCGGCGCTTCCGGTGCGAGCGTCGACGGACTTGCGACTGGGTGGGCGCAGGCGTTCGCCGACGCCAAGCGCGAGCAGTAATATGTCACGTGACGCGAGTCGATACCGGCCAGGAGTCGGAGACTCGCGTCACGCTCGCCCCAGCGGGGCAACCGGACTGGCTTGCGGCCAGCCGGAGACCATTCCCCGCTACCCAAAGGCGAGCAATCATGGCTCTCTATACGACGTCGTCGGGCGTCGGTGGTCTCCTCCCTGAGCAGATTCACCAGCTGATCGTCCAGCCCGTACAACGCGATTCGGTCGCGTTCCAGGTGACCACCCTCCTGTCGACCGACTCGACCTCTTCCAAGTTCCCGATCGTCACCGCGGACCCGGCGGCACAGTGGGTGCCCGAAGGCGCCGAGATCACCCCGGACGATTCCGAACACGATGAACTCGAGATCACTCACCGCAAGGTCGCCGGCCTGACGATCGTGTCCCGCGAACTGGCCGAGGACTCGAACCCGCAAGCGCTCGACATCGTCGGCGCCGGCCTGGTCCGCAGCATCGTCGCCAAGGTCGATACGGCGTTCTTCGCTGCGACCACCACAAATGGCCCGGACGGAATCGGCTCGACCACACACCAACTCGTCGACGTGGGTTCCGGCATTACGAACACCGACCCGTTCGCCGAAGCCATCTCCAAGGCGGAGAACGTCGGCGCCCAGATCAGCAACTTCGTCGCGCACCCGGACACGGCGCTGGAGTTGGCGAAGCTGAAGGAGATAACCGGCAGCAACCGGCCGTTGCTCGGCCCGGACCCGTCGCGGCCCGGCGCGCGGACCGTTCTCGGTGTGCCCCTGCTGGTCTCGCCCTACGTCACCAACGGCGACATTTGGGGTATCCCGCGCGCTTTCGCGTTCACCACGTTGCGCAGGAATACAACGCTCACCATCTCCGAACACGCCTACTTCTCGAGCGATCGGGTCGGCGTGAAGGCGACGATGCGCGTTGCGTTCGGGTTCCCGCACCCGCAGGCAATCGTGCGAATCGGCCAGCCTGACGCGAGCTGACGACCATGTCGGCGCCCGCGTGGGACGGGCACGCTGAGGTCCGCCGCATGGATGCCCTGCGCAAGCAGGAGCAGGACATGTGGCGGGATCAGCGTGCGGTGGTCCGTTACTACGACAAGTGGATGAATGAGGTCGGCGAAGAAGGCCGCTACCTCAGTCTCACGTTCTCGCACGTGAAGAACGGCGCGGGCGGGCTGAAGATGACGCTTCCGCCGGACACCGTCCACTACGACCACCTACTCCGCAATCCCGATGGCGAAGACGCCACGATCCCTTTGACCGCCGAGACGCCGGGGCAACGCTGGGACGGGTTCGTAACCCGCGTCGCCGAGGTGGTCGACGACCGCGGTAACAAGACGATCGAAGTTGAAGCGATCCACTGTTGGCAGCACATCGCTACGACCGTCTGTTACGCCTCACCGTTCGCGCCGCTGTTCGCCCAGTGGCCTAGGCATTGGTTCATGTTCGGCGGGGTCCGCTCGATCATCCACTTGACCCTGATCGCGAACCTTCTGCGGCGCCAAGCGTTCTGGTCTGCCGACCAGTGGAACGGCGCGCCGGACTGGGCCGAGGTCGGGTCGATCGCGTGGCCGATCGCGGTCGGCGGCATCAACGTGCTGACGGACACCAGTCCGTTCGGTGCGGTGTCGGTCCGGTTCGAGCACGCCGACCAGGTGTTCGCACCGTTGTTGAAGGATAACGGCGTTTGCCTCACGGCGCAGTTCTTCCTGCCGGACATGGACGACGAGCAGCCGGACCCGGACTGGTTCTACCTGGACCGGCCCACCGTCTACGTGACCACGGTCGACAAGTCCAACGTCGTCGGCGCGACGGGAACACTGCTGGATGGCATCACGCGGTTCTTCGAGGACTTTTTCGATGATGGCGTGACCCCGATCCGGTACCCGGACTATTCGGCTGGCGGGGACTACGAGGTGGCGTACGCCAACACCCCACTCGGGAATCGCCGCTACTTCCCGTGGATCTGGTACCTGGAAGGCGAGTACTCCGGTCTCGGCGCGTCGGAAATCGCCATCCACAAGCCCCTGGCTACCCATGTGATCGTCGGGGGCAAGTCGCCGGGCTGGGTCAATGCGTCGATTGAGTTCGCGCTCAAGAATGCCCTTGCCTGGCTGGGCCTGCTAATCGGACTGCCAGGACTCGACGCTCTGTATCAGGGCCAGCTCGACGACGTGTTCCTCGCGTTTGCGGAGTACACCGACCAAGGACGAGTACAGCGCGCGGGGCCGTTCGCCTTCCAAGAGCACTGCGTCACGAACTCATCGAAGGCCTACACCCTCGACGGGTTGATGACCGGCCGCCACGGCTTGCACGACACTCGCGGTTACACCTCCCACAAGGTGACGGTGCAGGACGGCGCTCCCTACATCCTCGGCCCCAACGCCGATTTCTGGATCGGGGATCAGATCGGGTTCAAGGTCGGCGACGCGATCTTCGTGGACTACGTGACGGAAGCGACGTACGTCGATGACCGCACCACCGCCGGCCATTGGGAGATCACCATCGGCGACGGCGCCGACGAAGAGGACTCGCTCGTCAAGGCATGGTCACGCATGGGGCAGATCTCGGCCGCGATCAAAGAGCTGTTCACCGACGTCGGGGCCGACTTGGATCTGCTCGGCATCCTCTAGGAACGAGAGAACCGGGGTACTCGATGGTGAGTACCCCGGTTCTTCCGCTCCCTGCGGCCCCGGTTGTCGTCACGTGACGTAACCGGTTGCTCAGCCTACCTCGTGCTTGCTGCTGCTCCGCCTCCGCTGCCCGTGCCACGCTCCCGGAGATACCGCTCGGCGACAAGCTTCCGCGGGCAGGGAGGTTCACAGCTCGCGTGCAACTTCGTCAGGCCTTGCGCGTGCTGCTCGTCGGCGGGCATGTTCCCGTCCTCGCAGTAGTCCTCGATCCACGAACGCCGAGTCGTCACCGCTTGCCCTCGCTCTCGATGCGGTCCATGACCTCACGGAAGGGGACCTGTTCGTCGGTATCGTCGCCCAGCTCGAGTAGCCACGGCAGGACCCAGAACAGCAGGATCAGCAGACCGCCGACAGCGGCCAGGACGATCAGGACGGTTGCAAGCTCTGTGGTCATTCAGTGACCCTTCGGCGCGTTGTGGTGTGGTTGGGTAGCACCCAACGCCGGGGAGTTCGGGGGGCTCACCCGGCGTCGGGGCCTGCCAGAAACGTTCGCTGACGGCAACAGCGCGGAGGGACAGTGAGGGGACAGCGGGCCGCGATCGATCTACCCTCGGGACATGAGCGACAGCGTGGGGCAGCGGATCGCATCCGAACGGAAGATCGCCGGACTCAGCCAACGGGCGCTCGCCTCCCGGGCCGCCTACAGCCTCAGCATGGTCAAGGCAGTCGAGCAAGGACGGGAACCCGCCTCCTCCGGCTTCATCTCGGCGGTAGCGCGTGCTCTACGGATCACCCCGGAGCAGTTGACCGGCGCACCGTACGACGACGGAAAGCCGTTGTCCGACGCAGTGAACGAACTGTCGGTGCTGCTGACCGAGGGTCGGTACGCCCGTGCGGTGGATCCCGGTCCGCTGGCCCAGCTCGAGGCGGACCTGTCCGCCGCGCAACTGCTGTACCGCCGCGACCGTACGCGGCAGACCATCGCAGTATTGCCGGGCATCATCCGTCGGTTGCACGGCGCCGTGCGGGAGCTGTCCGCCGACAAGCAGGCGCACGCCTACACCCTGCTGACGGCCGCGTACGTGCTCGCGGAGTGGTCGGCCCGGAGAACCGGTCACCTACTGCTGACGCTGCCCGCGCTCGACCTGGCAGACACCTACGCGCCTCTGGCTGATGATCGCAACTGGGGTGCGTTCTCCGTCCTGGCACGGGCGCGGGTGCTCACCCATTACGGGGAATCGGAGGTCGCCGGCCAACTCATCGATTCGGCGATATCCGCAGCTGATGAGACCCGGTCCGGGTTGATACTCGGCGGGTACTCCCACCTTGCCGGGGCGGTGAACGAAGCGCGGAAGCTGAATCACGCTGCCGCGGTCGACCACATCGGCGCGGCGCGTGAGATCGCGGCCCGGACCGGCGAGACCGACATGTACATGGTCGACTTCGGACCGCTGAACACTGAGATCCACTCGCACGCGATCGAGCTGGAATCCGGCGACCCGAACCGGGCCGCGATCGAGGGCGCGGAACTGGTCTACTCGGAGGGGGCGCCACCCACCCGGATCGGCCATCACTGGCAGGACAACGCTCGCGCATGGTTGATGTCGGGGAAGCCAGACAAAGCGCTGATTGCGCTGAACAAGGCGCGCGCTGCGGCACCACAGCAGACCCGTTTACACCCGGGAGTGCGGGAGACCGTGCACGGCATCGCGGCGGCCCAGCGGCGACAGAGTGAGGGCCTGGTGGGGTTCGCGTCCTGGCTCGGAACCTCCCTGTAGCCCGGTAGTTATGGGCACATTTTGGGCACAAGTGCCCGTGATTTAGGGTGATCTGGAGTTAATTGCAATGATGTGTTTTCGCAGATCAGAGCAGGGTTGAGGCCCTGGCCAGGGTGGCGGAAAGGGTTCAAATCCCTCCGCCACCGCCACAGCCCTTTACCTGCTAGCGCAGGTAAAGGGCTATTTTTTTTGCTCAGGCAGCGGCCGGGTCACTAGAAGTAGTCTTTGAGCATTTCCGTGGACCACACAGCTTGTCGGACGTCTCCGCGTGGCCCGAACTCCGCGAACCAGGGTTTGATGTCCAGCACGGGCGTGCCGTCGACGGCGTCCAGCTCGGCGACATGCAGGTCCAGGCCGTCCACTCGGAGCAGGCGACAGCGCGAGACGCCGAGCCAGTTGATGCGGCGCATGTTCCTGTGCCCGAAGATGCCGACCTTCGGCCAGTCGGGATTGTCGCGTGCGCTACGCGCACCGAAATGTAGGTCCGTCGGGTCGGTGAGGTGAAACCGGAACACGATCTCCAGATGGCTGAACTCCTCCAACCCCTGTACCGACTCTTCGGGGAACCGGGGGTCGTCGACGCGAATGATCGCCTCGGTGCCGCCCCAGTGATCATCGGTTGGTTCACGTCGGCCACCTACGACGTGGGCAACCGGCGCTACCTCGAACACTTCATCAGCCATGCGACCCCTGTCCTACCTCTTGTTTGCTGCTAGATACTCGGCTGCCTGCTCGTCAGTCTCGCGGAGACCGGGAATGGACTGGCCGCGGTACGGTGCCAGCGTTGAGCGTATGTCGCGGGCCACGTTCCGGGTGCGCCCGGAATGCACCCCGCCCATCGCGTCGAGCGCGGAACGCCAGGTGGCGCAAGCCTGCTCGATTTCGCCGCTGCGGGCCTGCACCGTGCCGAGGTAGCCAAGAGTCACCGCATGGGTTCGTGTGAACGCGGTGGCCTTGCGCTTGCGGACGCTGAGCTGGAATTGGTCAGCGGCCCCGGCGAGGTTGCCCGCGTCCCGCAGTGCGCACGCAGTTTCGTGGGCGAGGCTCGCTTCGGAGAAAAAGAACACCCGCGTGGGTTCGGGATCGGAGTCGTCGGCTGCCGCGAGATCCTGCTCGGCCTGGAGGAGAGCTTTCGCTGACTCGCCGGACCGACCAGCCGCGCTCAATGCTTTCGCGTGCACAACCTTCAGCAGTGCGCGCTCGCGGGGGCAGGCCGTCCGGTAGCGGGTGCCGCTGACGGATGCTTCGGCCAACTGTAGGCCCTGCTCGGGGTGTCCTAGGTCGACGGCCTGGTGGGCCATGGCGCGCATCACGTGCCCGGTCAGCGGAGCGTCTTCCGCCTCGGCGGCGAGCTGGGTCGATGTGGCGAAATAGCGTTGTGCGGCTGCATGCTCGTCGTTATCGAAAGCCATCCACCCGACGAGATAGGCCATCTCCGCCGCTGCGGAGAACATTTGGCGACGCACGGTCTCGCTGGCGAAGGACCCCTTCAGGTAGCCGGTTACCTCGTTGGTCAGATATTGGACGACGGCTGTTCGCCCATGTCCGCCACCGAGCCGCTGATCTATCTGCGAGAAGAGGAGCATCACGTCTCGTACAGCGGCTACATCGGCTTCCCCCACGTGGCGAAGTCGGGATTCCTTGCACGCGAGGGCGGCCGCGTTATCGAGCCAGCCGGGCAGCAGGACGGATGCGCTGAGTGCTGTGGAGTATCCGACACGTAGGAAAGAGCGCCGTTCCACGTCAGCCTTTCCGAGGTTGAGCAAGCTCGCTACCGGGTCTTGGATGCGCCCGAAATGCTTCTCGTAACAAGCTATGACATCGGGCGTCGGTGTGCGTTCTCCGGTCTCGTAGTAGGCAAGCACCGACTTGCTGTAGTGGATCCGAGCAGACAGTGAGGCCAGGGACACTCCAGCGGCTTCGCGGGCCGCCCGGAGCTGCGCACCGACGATAGCGGCGTGACCGTCCATACCGCCGAATCTAGCCGGTCACGGACCCGCGTGTAGCTAGTTGTGGATGCGCTGTGGACGCCGATCCGCGTTCTTCGATGCATGTTCCGTGGTCATCTGAATATGCGTCCGGCAGGAGTACGGAACCGCGAGCCCCTTACCGCAGTCCGCTCCTTTCCCGGGTACCGATCAGGGGGTTGCCGGGGCCGGGCGCGCCAATTCCGACGAGTGTGAGCAGGGGAGCAGGATGCGCCGGGAAGCGTTCGGGGACACACCGATGTCTCGATGCCACTACTACCGGAACGTGTGCGATATACCAGCGAGAGTTGACCCTCCGCATGTGGGCCGGATCGTGGCCCGCTGCGGCTCGGTGTGGGCGATCACCATGCCCGCCGTATTGGGGCACGACGTGAAAGTCTGGATGCAGAACCAGGGTTACAAGTTGGGTCCAATCCTGTCGCACCCACGGTCGCAACGTTGGACGTTCATCATTCGGCCGGATGTGCCGGATGATGTGCCGTTGTTCGCTGAGATGTTCCGTTTCAACGTGGCCATCGTGCGCGACGGCGGAACGATCGGGTTGCCGAGTCCAGCCGATCGTGGGACCGCGTTTCGTGCGTGGATTGTGCGCCCCGACAGCCACGTTCGCCCTTCGGGGTGGTTGATAGTGCAGGCGATACGGGACATTGCGGCGGCAAAGCGGGCCTATCGTCGGCGGGCACTGGCTTATGCCGGACAGTGACGAGCCCGAGCATCCCGGGCTGCAACTTCTTCAGGGCGGCAAGCCGCGCAGGTTCGATATCGAGGCAGCGTTAGCGCGGTTGCATGCCCGGTTGGCTTCGCACAGCAATCCGACCTTGCCGTTGATGAGCCGCGACGCTGCGGACAAGGCACTGGACGCGAACGGGGGTTGCGACCCGTTGCAGTGTTCGACTCGGGTCGCGGCGGTAATCGTGATTCGCGATGACTACCGGTGGTTTCGGGATAGGGGCATGTGATGACTTCGCCGCTGCCGAATGATCCGGACGTGCATCTGTCGGTGTTCCTGCACGGAGCCCGGTTCGACTTCGCGGCCTGCCTCACCGCCGCTGTGCTGTTCGTGCAAGAGCATCGGAATCGGCACTACGTCGACGCCGTGAACGTGCTGGCTGATAGTGCTGAGGGCTGGCCCAGATTGCCGTGTGAACGGCTATATGTGGAGCGATGATGTTCCCTTGCCCGGTGGCCGTGCGCGCGCGACACTGACCTGTTCGGACCATGACGAGAAGGAGCTAGGTGTGGGGAACGACGAGCAATTGACTATGGATCTGGGGGTGCCTGTCGAGCAGACAGCGTGGGGCAAGTGGGTCGATCCCGACCGCCGCAAGGCGCAGGCCCAAAAGTTCATAGACCATGCTGGCATAAGCGGTCTCCCTTCGGAGCCGTGGCCGGAAGACTCGCCGGAGGTCAAACGGCTTGACCCCATTGTCGCCGAACTGTTCCCGACCAGGGCTGCCGCTGCGGCGTCACCCGATGACGCCGACATGATTGACGCGTTCGTTTGTTTCATCGGCGAGTGCTTCGAAAGATTCGCAGGGGCTAGATTCATCGATGAAGAATGGTTCGGCCGCGAATATTCGTTTTACGACGACGTGAATCCCGCATTAGAGATGGACACGGGCGGCGAAGAAGACGTCGAGACCATATGGGGATTAATCGGACGCATGACCGAATATAGCCCCGAGGAGCACGAAGGGATGTTCTCCAAAATGGCTGCCGCCATTCGCGAGTACGCGTCGATTCACGAGGAATTTCGCAGTCGCTGAGCTGCCTTAATTGCGTCCTAATGGCTACGGTCAAGAATCTATTGATATTGATTGACGCTTCGGGGGGGTCGGTTGGACGAATACGAAAGAGACCGAGAGAACTACAAGCCTCACGAGCGTGGAAGGATCTTCGAGAACGGTATCGAGGGGTACTTCAAGGACCGCGAGCGTGGATATCTCCCCAGTTCCCGTATATACAAGACCCCGGAAGGTCGGATTCAGTTCGACCACGTCAGAGAGAAGCAAGGCAAAACTTTCTCCATCGAGGATAAATCCGGCAGAATCGAAGGACCCAAAGACGAAAAGCAGCTCAAGGCATTGCGGGTCCTTCTTGAGACCGGCGTCGTGCAGGAACATACGCTTCGGTCAGTAGAAGGCGAGACGGTATCGAAAGACTGTCAGGTACTTATCAACGGTTTGAAGCGAGACTTCCGCGACAGATTCACCCACCTAGAAATCTCGCGCGCTGAAGCCCGGACAATTTGGGCGTTGGGCGTGGATTTGGAGCGAAGTAAACAGCTTGCACCGCCGCAGCACGGTAAGCAGCTTGAGCTACCAGGCGTAGCGGAGAAGGCGCGAGAGCAGAAAGCGCAGGAGCTACAAAAGCGGCGGGACAAAATTGCGGAGCTGGTGCGGGCACGGGGGCGAGACAAGAAGTTCCGGAATATGCTGCGATTTCGCGACGGTGCTACACGCGGCCGGGCCGATGCACCACAGCGGGTCGAGCGCGAGCGACAAGCGCACGAACTAGACAAGTTAGCCAGGCGGGCACGCGAAACACCGGGTGCACGGGTTGAACGGGCGGCTGCCGAACGGGTAGCGCAGGAATTCCCAATGCCCAACCTGTACCAGGGACGCGAAGCTGTTGACACTGGGCAACAGTCGGCGCGAGAAAGGGCGGAGGCTGCCAGCGTCGAGCGCGTGGCAGCCGAGAAGGATCGAGAGGCCGCGTTCAAGGCATGCGAGGCGGCGGAGAAGGAGCGCGCGGAAGAACTGGCGCGGTTGCAGGCGCGGGGGATCCCGCCGGAGGTGGTACAGCTTCTAGGACTCGGTCAGGCGCAACCGCCGTCGGCGGCGGTGAAGGAACCTCCGGGCACGTCGCCGCAGGTGCAGCGTGGTTACTGGCACAGCCAAGAACGCAGCCGGGGAATCGAGCGCGGCCGGTGAATCGTCTGCGCCAGATCCGCGCCCTGGACACCAACTTCCTTCGACATATTGGCCGTTAGAACGGGCGTCTGCGGTCGAGGCGCGATGCGCGCGGAGTCCATGGTGTTGATCGGGCGGCAACCATCGACATCTTGCCCGCGATCGCGGGTGGATGCGAGTAGTTTCCTCACATGATTGTGGCGTCGTTTGTCCTCTCCATCATCGGCATCTGTGTGGCTGGCACTAGTGCCTCCTTTACGTGGCGGAATATGCGGGTGTCCGAGCGGAACGAAGCGATCAACCGGGACCGTCGTCGAGATGAGCTAAAACCTGAGTGGGACGAGGGGCGGTCGGCAATCCTCACGCGTGACGGTTATGCGCGTGTGTATGAACTTGTCTTAGTCCTGAAGAAAGGTGACGTGCACTCCGTCACTGTCGAGATCGACCAAAGTTGGCCTTCGTTCGCGGTCAGCACTCCTGGCGTCCACCCGTCGAATCTCCAACGGGCGGAGTTCGGCCCGCTGACTGACGGCGATGAGGCTGCCTGGCGAGTGGAACTGGGGCCGATTGGTGAGCATCCAGCTTCGAGTATTCGACTCCGTTTGACATCGGTCGCGGGAGAGCACGCCTGGACTCAGACCATGAAACTTGCTGAGCCAGTTCGAACGGTCCCGATCGCTTATCCCGACGAGTAGCCGCAGATGTTCCGATGTCGACGGAGCAGGCGACGCACATGGAAACCGTCAAGCCATCCTATGACCTACACTCGTGTGTGCTCGTCTACGCCTCCTGAGCCGAAGAATGGAATCGACCCAGTGCAGCCGCCGAGCGGCTTGGAGTACTGCCAGGGTTCGCATGTACGGCGTTCCGCTCTGGCGGGGAGGGTGAACGCGACAAGAATTTGACAAGAAACCCCGGTCAAAGACGATCTTTGACCGGGGATGTGAGTGGAAGAGAAGACGGGTCTAGCTCGATACTTGCGAGATATGCCCTGATTGCGCCAGGGGGGTGACGTTCGCACAGGTGAGGGGCTTTTCTCATCTTCCGCAGGACGAGTCGAAGGAGATTGATTCCGGTGACCGAGCCCGACCACCATTACTGGATGAACCGGGCCATCGAACTCGCGCGCTTGTGCCCGGTGGCGGAGGGCGCGTTCTCGGTGGGTGCGGTGATCGTCGCCGATGGTGCGGAGATCGCCACCGGCTATTCGCGCGAGTCCGATCCCAAGGAGCACGCCGAGGAGGCCGCGCTCCGCAAGGTGGACCCGGCCGATCCCCGGCTGGCGCGTGCCACGATCTACAGCACGCTGGAGCCCTGCTCGGAGCGGGGGTCGAAGGATCGGCTGCCGTGTACGGACCGGATACTGCGGGCCGGTATTCCGGTCGTGGTGATCGCGTGGCGCGAGCCGTCGACATTCGTGGCGAACTGCGTGGGCGTGGAGAAACTGCGGCAGGCGGGTGTCACGGTGGTCGAGCTCGCCGATCTCGCCGAGGCGGCGATGTCGATGAACCGGCACCTCGACCTGTCCTGAGTGATCAGTCGTAGTCCCAGTACTGCAGCCAGCGCACCGACGCGAACAGCAACAGTGTCAGCGCGTAGAGGACGACGACCACCGCGGCCCCGACGATGCTGATCCGGGGGCTCGCGCCGTCGACCGGGTCCAGCCACCGGCGGAACTGGCGCGCGACCGCGGGTGAGAGGAAATAGCTCATCACGCCCACGCTCACGATCTGGCTGAGCCACAACGCCAGCCACGGCTGCACGCCGAGCCGGTCGAGCACCGGACCGAGGAATCGGGACAGCACCATCACCGTCGGATACAACACCAGCAACACCAGCATGGCGGTCTTCCAGGTCGGCGTCATCCTGGTCTCGCCATCGACCGTGCGGACGGTCGAGCCGAACGGCGTGGTGTGCGCGTCCACGGTGAAGTCCTCGGTCAGCTTCGAACGCAATTCCGGTAGCGCGGCGGCGCGTTCGTCCGAGCTCAGCCATTCCGTCAACTGCCGATGTGTCCGGAATCGGAGCACCGAGAACCAGCGGCCGCCGTCCGCCGGGAAAAGGGCGGCGCCTTCGAATCCCGGAAATCTCGAACTCGCCGCGACGAGCTGCGCCTCGGTCGCCTCGAATTCGAATTCCTTGTCGCGTGCGACACTGTGCCGGAACACGCAGACCCCCGGCGGCGACTCTCCCTCGACGATGATCAGATCGGCGCTCTTGCAAAGGAAGCCGCGCGCTTCACCGTCGGCGACAGTGGCTGCCCGTTCGGCCGAGTCCAGGAATTCGTGCAGCAATGACTCGGATCGGAATGTGACGCTGAATCCCGGTTCGAGCATCGGGCTCTCGGTCACCGCGACGGAGGAATGCGTGAACCCGGGCATCGCGCGGGCGATTTCGGTCAGCCGCGCCAGCCAGTCCCGGAAGGCCGCGTCGTTCGCCGGTCGGTGAAAGACCGTTACGACGGTCGCCGCGGCATTCATCGGGGCTATACGACGTCGACGCGACGGCCCCGCACGTAGACCTCGGTGATCGCGGGCTCTCGGATACCCATCAGCAAGGCGAACAGTGTCTGATCCCGGGCCAATACGGGGTCGTCGGAGCGAACGCCGTGTACCAGCGTGCTTTCCAGCGCTGGAACGCGCGCCGGTTCGACCACGATGAAATCGGCTTCCTTACCGACGTCGAAATTCCCGAAACGGTTCTCCATATCCAAGGCACGTGCACCGGCCAGCGTGCCGGTGAACAGCATTTCCCCGGGATGCATCGACACGCCCTGGTCGCCCGGCTCGGAGATGTGCACTTTGAACGCGGCGGAAAGTACCTGTGGAATAAGCCATTCGTCGCCACCGCCGTAATCGGTGCCCGCGGCCACCGTGACGCCGGAGGCGAGCGTCCGCTTCCACGGCATCGTGCCGGAACCGAGGAACTGCTGCGACACCGGGCAATGCGCGACCGACGTGCCGGTTTCGGCCATCCGCCGCAGTTCGTCATCCTGGCAGTGCACGCAGTGGGCGAGAATGGTGCGCTTGCCGAGCATGCTCTTGCCGCCTACCGCCGACCCGGGCAGGAACTTCCCGTCGTAGGTGTCCAGATAGGTCGCCACGTCGTACGCCTGCTTGGTGGCGTCGACTTCGCCGGTGCCAGGGCGGTTGTTCTCGTTGAGGTGACTGTGGAAATAGACGCCACGTTCGCGTACCGAATCATAGAGATCGCCCAGGTTTTTCAGCGTCGCGCGAGTGACCGCCAGCGAGAATCGCGGGACGACCGCCACGTGCAGCAGCGCCGTGTCCACGTCACCGGTGTCGGCGGCATGCCATTTGTCGATCTCTTCGCTCGTCAACCGGATGGCGTCGTCTTCGGTGGTGATCAGCGGCGCCGCCGCATCCGTTCCGGTCGTTTGGATTCCCCGGCCGGCGACAATCCGCAGACCACGCCGCCGGGTCTCGGTGAACAGGGCGTCCTGCGCATGCGGGAACGCCGAGCCGAAGACCATCGCCGCCGTGGTCCCCGCTGCGATGCGCCGTGTACAGAACTCGGTGGCCGCCGATTGCGCGAATTCTGGATCGGCATAACGGGATTCTGCGGGGTACATACATAATTCGAGCCACTCCAGCAGTTGGCCGCCGCCGTAGGCATCTCCCGCGAAGGTCTGTGGGAAGTGGATATGCGTGTCGACGAATCCGGGAAGCAGAAATCCTGGACGATGATCGAACACTTCTCCGGCGCGGTGCTCGGCCGGGATATCGGAGCGCGGTCCGCAGAATACTATCCGGCCGCTTTCCCCGATTATCAGCGCACCGTCCGGCAGGTCGGCCAACGCGTGGGCCGCATCGCCGACGGCGGGACTTCCGGCGATGTGGAAAATGTGCCCCAAGTGGACTTGGCTCACCATTCGAGGAAAACACACATCGATCCCGCATGCGAGCGGATCGGGCGAAATGCGCTCAGACGCCGCGCGAGAACAATGTCACCGGAGGCGGCATACGGTAGCCGGCCAGTTTGATGAATCGGGCGCTCACGCCGCGCTGCGCGTCCTCCAGCGGGCCCGCTCCGACCGTGTTCATCATCCGGTTGATCACGTTGAAGCAGGTGCCGACCCAGACGGCCTCGTCGAACGCTTCCCGGGAAACACCCGCCAGCCGGACCAGCGCGGCGTCCTCGGCGGTCAACCCGCCCGGGTCGCGAGCCATCTTCGCGAGGAAGGCCAGCATCGCGCGCGCCTCGGGACGCAGCGGGGAGTCCGTACCGTCGGCCAAGGCGCGGGTCACCACGTCGGCGTCGATGTAGGCGCCCGCGATCGCCTCGTGGGAGGTGGCGCAGAACGGGCACTCGTTGGCCTGCGAGGTATGCGTCGCGAAGATCTCCCGTTCGGCGACGGTCCAGTACGACGGTCCGCGCATGATGTCCTGGATCAGCTCCGACAGCGGCGACCCGAAGAACCTGTGCCGGTAGAACAACACTTTGAGCACGGCGGGAACCTCCACGCCGCTGAACCGCCGCATGGTCCACAACACGAGTTTGGTCGGCCGGTCGTGACCGGAACGCACTGCCTCCAGCCACATCTCAGTGCCTCTCCCAAGCCAGACGCGCGGCGCGCAGGCGCCGGTCGGCCGCGCCGTAGGCGGCGACCGCGGTCGCCTCGAAGATCTCGTCGTCGGTGTGCCCGGCCGCTTTGAGCGCCATGATCACCTGCTCGGTGACCCGATAGGACCGGTCGGCCACCAGGTCTGCGAACGTCGCGAGCTCGGCAGGAACATCCTGGCTGGAGTCGGCTGTCCCGGCGGCTCCGGCTCTCAGCGCCCGGCGGACCCGGCTCGACAGCCGCCCCGGGGCGGACTCGAGATGCTCGCCGAACAGCTGCCATTTCTCACTCATCGAGCCGCGCATGGGCCTCATTCTGTCCGACGATGGTCACCTTCGCTGAGAATCGCGGGCGCGCAGCGCTACTCGTTACCGTCCCTGCGCAATACGACCTTGCGACCGGCCAGGTCGACACCGATCAGCGGCGGTGCCCCCTGGTCCTGCTCGTCGCGCAACATCGACCCGATTCGCGATGGTCGAGTTCCATGCGCTTGGTCGAGTAGAACAGCGCGGTGAATTCGTCGGTGAACGTGCCGGAGATCGGTGTGCGGCGGCGCCTGCGGCGTTTGTTCACGGTCAGCTCGTAGACGGCCACCAGCACGAGCAGGATCACCCAGCCTGGAATCGTCCACTGGAACAGCGCCGCCATGCCATCGAAGCTACCAGCCGACCGTCCCGCCGAACCTGAGTGAAAATTGTCCTTTTCATGACGGGTAACCGACGCGATCGCGGGTATACGCCCGATACGCAAGTGCGGGGAAGGACGCGATGCCAGATGCGCCGTCGGACAATCCGCGCGGGAACGATGCGCGAGAGAAACATGAGAATCGGAAGTGTAATCGTCTTGATCTGGTTGCTGATCGGCGTGGTCGCCGCAGCACAACGGCACTATTTCGACAGCGGGCCGGTCAACTGCGCCGGTTTCGGCACCGTCGCCGTCACGGTGATCGCGGGACCGCTCAACTACATGGGCGTCAACCCGAAGATCGCGGACTGCAATGTCCCGCAACCGAGCCCGTAGTTCGATCGAACCGCGGACGGCCGGGTGACTATGCCGCCCGGCCGTCCGCTTTTCGCCTGCGCGGGCCGTGAACCAAATATTTGCTAAGACGCGATTCAATCCGCACTACCTCGGGCTGATTGGGTAACTGTCGGTGTGGCCGGGTATCCCCCCTCGACGGGGAGCACGGAAGGAACCGAGGAGATGCGTGATTACGGACGTCGTGAGCGTGATTACGAACGTCGTGCGCGTGCCGGACGCGGCCCGGGCATAGGCTCCCGGGTGCTCGGGTTCCTGCTGCTGGCCTGGCTGGCGATCGGCCTGCTCGCGGCCGGTCAGCGGCACTATTTCGACAGCGGGCCCCCGTTGAACTGCGCCGGTTGGGGCACGATCGGTCTCACCGCCCTCGCGGGCCCGCTCAACTATGTCGGCGTCGATCCGAAGGTCGGCGACTGCGAACTGCCGCAACCGAGCCGGTGAACGCACTCGGCCCCGCATCCGGAGTCCGGATGCGGGGCCGAGTCATGGCCTTCGGATCAGCTGACGCTGACCGGCACCTTCGCCGTCTCGGCGGAACGCCGCTGCAGCTCACGCAGCTTCGTGCCCTCGACGTCGATATCGGGCAGGATGCGGTCGAGCCACTTCGGCATCCACCACGACCACTTGCCCATCAGCACCAGCAGCGACGGAATCAGCACCATGCGGACGATGAACGCGTCCAGCAGCACGCCGACCGCCAGGGCGAAACCGAACGACTTCGCCGTCACGTCGGTCTCCAGCAGGAACGAGCCGAACACCGAGATCATGATGATCGCCGCCGAGGTCACCACGCGCGCGCCGTGATGGTAGCCGGCGACCACCGCGTCCTTGGCCGACCTGCCGTGCACGAACTCCTCGCGCATCCGGGTCACCAGGAAGACCTGGTAGTCCATAGCGAGGCCGAACACCAAGCCGATCAGCATGATCGGCATGAAGCTGACCAGCGGATGCGGGTCCTCGATCAGGCCGAGCTTGCCCTCCTGGAAGATCAGCACGGTCGCGCCGAAGGTCGCGGCCATCGACAGGAGGAACCCGAGCGCCGCCGTGAGCGGCACCAGGATCGACCGGAACACCAGGATCAGCAGGACGAACGCCGCGCCCGCCACGATCGCCAGGTAGGGCACGATCTTGCTGAGCAGCACGTGGTCCACGTCGGCGTAGATCGCCGTGGTGCCGGTGATGCCGTACTCGATGCCGTACTCGGCCTTCAGCTGGCCCTCGGCCTCCCTGGCGTCGCGCACCAGATCCTTGGTGGCCTGGTTGTTCGGCCCGGACTTGGGCACGCCGTTCAGCAGCGCGCCCTGCTGGTCCTGGCTCCACTGCGGCTCGGTCACGTAGTCCATGTCGGGGTAGGACGCGAGCTTGTCGCGCAGCGCCTTCACCGCGGCGTCCCGGTTCTCGGCGGGGACGGCGCTCAGGTCGGCGGCCACGTTCAGCACGCCGTTGCTGCCCTCGCCGAAGCCTTCGGTCCGCAGCTCGTAGGCCTTCCGGATGGTGGAGGTCTTCGGCATGCTGTCCTCGCCGGGCAGGCCCAGGTTCAAGCCGGCCGCGGGGGCGGCGAGCGCGCCGAGCACCACGACGCTCAGGATCAGCGCGACCCACGGCGCGCGGCCGAGCAGGCGGCCGAAACGCATGCCGTTGGTGACCGAGTTCTCGTCCTCGGGATCGTGCTGGGCGACCACCGGCAGCTTCGGCTTGAACAGGAACCGGCCGAACGCGCCGAGCAGCGCGGGCATCAGCGTGATCGCCGTGAGCACCGCGAAACCGGCGGCGATGGCCCCGCCCAGACCCATGAACGTCATGAACTGGACACCGACGATGCTCAGGCCCGCCAGCGCGATGATGACCGTCAGACCGGCGAACACGACAGCGGAACCGGCCGTACCGAGCGCGGTGCCCGCGGCCTCTTCCGGCGAATCCTGCACCGCGAGTTCGTGCTTGTACCTGGACACGATGAACAGCGCGTAGTCGATGGACAGCGCGATGCCGATCATCGAGGCGAGGAAGGTGGTGAAGCTGGGGATCTCGATCACCGAGGTGCCGAGCATGATCAGCGAGGTGGCCGCGCCGAGGCCGATGATCGCGGTGACGATCGGCACGAACGCCGCGACGATGGCGCCGAACGCCACGACCATCACGACCAGCGCGACGGCCATGCCGATCATCTCGGACTTGCCGCTCGGCGCTTCCTGCTTCTGCGCGATCGAGCCGCTCATCTCGACCGTCAGGCCGGCGTTGCGCGCGTCGGCGGCGACGTCGTAGGCCGCTTCGCGCTGGGCGTCGGTCACGTCGGTGACCTTCGCGATCGTGAAGGGGACATTGATCACAGCCACGGTCGCGGGCGCGGTCTTGCTGAGCACGTTCAGCGGGGCGGCGCTGCACTGCGCGGGATCGGGATTGCTCAGGCAGCCCATCTTCTCGGTCGCCTCGACCGGGTTGGTGATGGGTTTGCCGTGGTCGACGATGTCGAGCTGGCCGAGCTTGGCGATGAACGCGTCCAGCGCCGCACGGTTCGCCGGATCGGTCAGCGTCTGGCCCTCCGGCGCGGCGGCGACGTAGGTGCCGGTGACCGCGTCGAACTTGTACGCGGCGGAGGCGCCGGGGAAGTGTTTGTCGAGGATTTCGTTGGCACGCTCCGAGGGCAGGTTGGGCATGCTGAAGTCGTTGCTCATCGGCTTGCCGAGCTGCGCGCCCAGGCCACCGAGGAGCACGAACAAGACGAGCCAGACGGGAAGCACTATCCATTTCCGGCGGAAGGCGAACTTCCCCCATCTGTACAGGTAAACGGACACGACTGGTTACTCCTAGCGATGACTGGGATCGTGCTGGTTCTGCGTGTAGACAGCACTCGCGGAGGTGCCCTGCCTGCCTCCGCCTCCACTGACGCTTTCTGCCTACCGTGCGGTAGGTAGACTACCCAGGAGCTAAGCGGAGGTACAACCTCAATTTTACGGGTGATCTTCGCTCGATGCGAAGGTGATGAGAGGATCGTCGAATGGCCGTGCGTGACGCACCCGGCGCTGTCGCCGCAGGTGGAAGCACTAAAATCGCGATTCGGGACGCCGCGGTGAAGCTGTTCGGAGCCAAAGGATTCGAGCAGACGAGCCTGCGCGAGGTCGCGGATGCGGTAGGAATCACAAAGGCGTCGCTCTACTATCACTACGCGTCGAAGCTCGATCTGCTATTGGCGATCATCGATCCGATCGTCGATCTCATGCGTTCGGTGGTGGACGATCTCGACCGGGTGCCGCACGACGCCGAAGGCATCCGCCAGGTGCTGCGGACGTATCTGCGCGGTCTGATCCATCACCGTGACGCCGGGGCGCTGGTCGTGCGCGACACGGTCGCGATCATCAACGCCATGGCCGACCGCTATCCCGATCTGATGAACACCAGCAAGGTGCTGCGCGAGTGGCTGGCCGGACCGGACGCCACCGAGGAGGCGCAACTGCGCGCCTGCGCCGCGCTCGAGGTGATCGGTGTCGCGCTGGTGTCCAAGGAACTCGTGCCTGGTGCGGACGACTCGCTGGTGGAATCGTCACTGCTGGACGCCGCGACCTGTGTGCTCGCGGGCGGCGGCGCCGCGTAGATTCGAGCCATCCCCTCGACGCCAGGAGTCGCTGCTGTGCACATCACCGCGAAGGTCGATTACGCGGTGCGAACGCTGCTCGAGATCGCCAGTGCGCCGCGGCTGGACCAGTCGGCGGTCGGACTCGGCGCACCCCTTGTGCAGGCCGCGCCGGTGGTCAAGGCCGAGGCGATCGCCACCGCCCAGCGGATTCCGCCCAAGGTGCTCGAGTCCGTGCTCGGCGAACTGCGCCGCGCGGAACTCGTGATCAGCAGGCGCGGCCCGGACGGCGGCTACTGGCTGGCGAGGCCGGCCGCCGACATCTCCATCGCCGACGTGATCCGCGCGATCGAGGGCCCGCTCGCGTCGGTGCGCGGCGCGCGGCCGGAGGACGTCCGCTATGCCGGTGCGGCCGAGCCGTTGCAGCGGGTGTGGATCGCGCTGCGGGTCAACATTCGCGCGGTGCTGGAGAACGTCACCATCGCCGATATCGCGAGCAACCGGCTGCCCGGATCCGTCGAAACGCTCACCGAAGACCCGGGCGCCTGGGCGCGCCGCTAGCTCCGCAGACCCCGACGGGAGAGCATTCATGCAGGTCAGAAATCTTCACGGCGTATCGCGCCGACAGCCGGTAGCCTGCGATTCATCATGCTGACCCAACTGCTCCGCACGCATCTGTACCCCTACCGCACCCAGCTCGCAGGGGTCGTTGTGCTTCAGCTGATTTCCGTGATCGCGATGCTGTATCTGCCGAGCCTCAACGCGGACCTGATCGACAACGGCGTCACCAAAGGTGATCTCGGCTACATCTGGAGCACCGGCTTGTGGATGCTCGCGGTCACTGGCGTGCAGATCGTCGCGTCGGCCGCTTCGGTCTATCTCGGCGCGCAGGCGGCCATGGGCGCGGGCCGCGATCTGCGCGGCGCGCTGCTGCACCGCGTCGGCACGTTCTCCGCGCGCGAAGTGGGCATGTTCGGCGCGCCCTCGCTGATCACCCGCAACACCAACGACATTCAGCAGGTTCAGCTGCTCATCGTGATGTCGGCGACCATCCTGGTGATGGCGCCGATCATGTGCGTCGGCGGCATCATCATGGCGTTGCGCGAGGATCTCGGCCTGTCCTGGCTGCTGCTGATCGCGGTGCCCGCGCTCGGCCTGTCCATGGCCGTGCTGATCTCCAAGATGGTGCCCGGCTTCCGCGACATGCAGGCCAGGATCGATGAGGTGAATCGGGTACTGCGCGAGCAGATCACCGGTATTCGCGTGGTGCGGGCCTTCGTGCGGGAGCGGCAGGAGACCTGGCGGTTCGGCCTGGCCAACACCGAACTCACCGACACCGCGCTGCGGGTCGGCCGGTTGATGGCGCTGATGTTCCCCACGGTCATGCTGATCAGCAACGTCACCGCGGTCGCGGTGATCTGGTTCGGCGGGCGCGCGATCGACGCCGGGCACATGCAGATCGGTTCGCTCACCGCGATGCTGTCCTACATCATGCAGATCCTGATGGCCGTGATGATGGCCTCGTTCCTGGCCATGATGGCGCCGCGCGCCGCGGTGTCGGCCGACCGGATCGGTGAAGTGCTCGACACCGAGTCCTCGGTGCACCCGCCGCGCCTGCCGCAGCCGTTCACCGACGACCCGGCTGTCGTGGATTTCCGGTTCGCCGAGTTCGCCTTCCCCGGCGCGGAGAAGCCGGTGCTGAAAGCCATCCGATTCCAGGTGCGCCCCGGCACCACCACCGCGATCGTCGGGTCCACCGGCGCGGGGAAAACCACGCTGATCAACCTCATACCCCGGCTGATGGACGTCACCGACGGCGCGGTCTATATCGGCGGCACCGACGTGCGCCACATCGACCTGGAGGTGTTGCGCTCGCAGATCGGCCTGGTGCCGCAGAAGGCGTACCTCTTCTCCGGCACGGTCGCGAGCAACCTGCGCTACGGCAATCCGCACGCCACCGACGAGGAGCTGTGGCGCGCGCTGGAGATCGCGCAGGCCGCCGACTTCGTCCGCGAGATGCCGGAGGGGCTGCAGACGCCCGTCGCGCAGGGCGGCACCACCGTTTCCGGAGGGCAGCGTCAACGGTTGGCCATCGCCCGAGCGCTGGTGAAGAAGCCCCGGGTGTATCTGTTCGACGACTCGTTCTCCGCGCTGGACGTGGCGACCGACGCCAGGCTGCGGGAGGCGCTGAAGCCGGAGACCGCGGACGCCTCGGTTGTCATCGTCGCGCAGCGCATCGCGACCATCCGGGACGCGGATCAGATCGTGGTGCTCGAAGACGGCGCGATAGCGGGTATCGGCACGCACGAGCAGCTCCTGCGGGAGTGCTCGGAGTACCGGGAGATCGTCGAGTCGCAACTGAGTGCCGAGGAGGCGCGATGAGACCCGGAATGCCCACGCCCGGTGCGCCGGGCACCAAGGCGAAATCCTTTGTGCCTTCGCTGAAACGACTGCTGCGCAGGCTCGCGCCGGAGCGGTTACAGGTCGCGCTGATCATCGCGCTCGTCATCGTCTCGGTGGTGCTGAACACCATCGGCCCGTACATCCTCGGCAAGGCGACCAACCTGGTGTTCGACGGCGTGGTCGGCAAACAGCTGCCGCCCGGTGTGTCCAAGGACCAGGCGATCGAAGCCCTGCGAGCCAAGGGCGACAACACTTTCGCCGACATGCTCAGCGCCATGGACGTGGTGCCAGGTGTGGGGGTCGACTTCGGCGCGGTCGGGCGGGTCCTCGCCTTGGTGCTGGCGCTGTACATCGGTGCGGCCGTCTTCGGGTGGTTGCAGGGGTACCTGCTCAATATCGTGATCAACCGGACCGTGAAGCGGCTGCGCAGCGAGGTCGAGGAAAAGATCCATCGACTTCCGTTGCGCTACTTCGACTCCGCGCCGCGCGGTGACGTGCTCAGCCGGGTGACCAACGACGTCGACAACGTCTCGCAGAGCCTGCAACAGACCATGAGCCAGCTGCTCATCTCGGTGTTCTCGGTGCTCGGCATCCTGGTCATGATGTTCTGGATCTCCTGGCAGCTCGCGGTGATCGCCTTGCTCACCGTGCCCGCCGCCATCGTGATCACCGCGCAGATCGCGAAACGGTCCAAGCCGCACTTCGTCGACCAGTGGAAGTACACCGGCCTGGTCAACGCCCAGGTCGAGGAGGCGTACACCGGGCACGAGGTGGTCACCGCGTTCGGCCGCAACCGCGAGGTCGGCAAGGCATTCGATGAGCGCAACGAGCAGCTGTATCAGGCGAGCTTCAAAGCGCAATTCATCTCGGGCCTGATCATGCCCGCGATCATGTTCCTGGGGAACGTGAACTTCGTGCTGGTCGCGCTCGTCGGCGGGTTGAAGGTGGCCACGGGCAGCCTCTCGCTCGGCGAGGTACAGGCGTTCATCCAGTACTCCCGCCAGTTCAGCCAGCCGCTGACCCAGCTCGGTGCGATGGCCAACCTGCTGCAGTCCGGCGTCGCCTCGGCCGAGCGGATCTTCGAGATCCTGGACGCCGAGGAGCAGAGCCCGGACCCGGTGATGGCCGACGCG
Source organism: Nocardia sp. NPDC004260 (assembly GCF_053603155.1). Classification (NCBI taxonomy): domain Bacteria; kingdom Bacillati; phylum Actinomycetota; class Actinomycetes; order Mycobacteriales; family Nocardiaceae; genus Nocardia; species Nocardia sp. NPDC004260. The sequence goes on from NZ_JBSGEZ010000079.1 coordinate 22,610, forward strand.
CGCCCGGTCGACCGCGGCCGGGTGGAGTTCGAGGCCGTCTCGTTCCGGTACGAACCGGACAAGCCGGTGATCGAGCGGCTGTCGCTGGTGGCGGAGCCCGGGCACGTGGTCGCGATCGTCGGCCCCACCGGCGCGGGCAAGACCACGCTGGTGAACCTGCTCATGCGGTTCTATGAATTGGACGCAGGCACGATCACCATCGACGACGTCGACATCACCGAGATCACCCGCGACAACCTGCGCTCGCGCATCGGCATGGTGTTGCAGGACACCTGGCTGTTCAAGGGCACCATCCGGGAGAACATCGCCTACGGCAACCCGAACGCGAGCGAAGAGGAGATTCTCGCCGCGGCGCGCGCCGCCTATGTCGACCGCTTCGTGCACGCGCTGCCCGACGGCTACGACACGATCATCGACGAGGAGGGCTCCGGCGTCAGCGCCGGTGAGAAACAGCTGATCACCATCGCGCGCGCGTTCCTCGCCAAACCGTCCATCCTCATCCTGGACGAGGCGACCAGCTCGGTGGACACCCGCACCGAATTGCTCGTTCAGCACGCCACCGCCGCCCTGCGCCGCGACCGGACCAGTTTCGTCATCGCCCACCGCCTGTCCACCATCCGCGACGCCGACCTGATCGTCGTCATGGAAGCGGGCCGGATCGTGGAACACGGCTCGCACGAGCGCTTGCTCGACGAGCGCGGGGCGTACTACCGCCTGTACAACGCCCAGTTCGCAGGGGCTGTGTAGTCTGGCCGCGCCTCGTGGCCGAGACCGAGGCGGCGGGCTCCGCGCGTGCACCAGGAGCAGACCGAGCGAGTGTCGCGCCTCAGCGAATCCGACTGACCGGAGCCCAGGGCCGGGGAGCGGTGGCCTGGTTCGGGCGGCGTCTGCCGGACTGCGAGGATAGCGGGGTGTCCGGTCCCGAATCCTTCTCCTTCACCGTCGGTACGCGCCTGGACGGGCGGCACGGCCGGTCCGGTCTGATCGCCACGCCGCACGGGCCGATCGCCACGCCCGCCTTCATTCCGGTGGGCACCAAGGCGACGGTCAAGGCGGTCCTGCCGGAGACCATGCGGGAACTCGGCGCCCAAGCGCTGCTGGCGAACGCCTACCACCTCTACTTGCAGCCGGGCGCCGACATCGTGGACGAGGCGGGCGGGCTCGGCGCGTTCATGAACTGGCCGGGGCCGACCTTCACCGACAGCGGCGGGTTCCAGGTGATGTCACTGGGCGTCGGGTTCAAGAAGGTGCTCGCGATGGAAGCGGTCGATGTACGCAGCGACGACGTGATCGCACCCGGCAAAGAGCGGCTGGCCACCGTGGACGACGACGGTGTCACGTTCCGCTCCCACCTCGACGGTTCGGTGCATCGCTTCACGCCCGAGGTGTCGATGAACATCCAGCACCAGCTCGGCGCCGACATCATGTTCGCGTTCGACGAACTCACCACGCTGCTGAACACCCGCGCCTATCAGGAGCAATCGGTGCAGCGCACCCACGAGTGGGCGCAGCGCTGCATCGATGAGCACGAGCGGCTGACCGCCGCGCGCACGCACCGTCCGTACCAAGCGCTGTTCGCCGTCATCCAAGGCGCGCAGTACGAGGACCTGCGCCGAAAGGCATGCCGCGGACTCGAGTCGATTCGCGGAAACGCGGGAACGGGATTCGACGGTTATGGCATCGGCGGCGCACTGGAGAAGCACAATCTGGGCGCCATCGTCGGGTGGTGCTGTGACGAGTTGCCCGAGGACAAACCGCGCCACATGCTGGGTATCAGCGAGCCGGAGGACATCTTCACCGCCATCGAGAACGGCGCGGACACCTTCGACTGCGTGAACCCGTCCCGGGTCGCCCGCAACGCCGCGATCTACGTCGACACCGGCCGGTTCAACATCAACACCAGCCGCTTTCGTCGCGACTTCACCCCGATCGATGAGAACTGCGACTGCTACACCTGCGCCAACTACACGCGCGCCTACCTCCATCACCTGTTCAAGGCCAAGGAGATGCTCGCCGCGACGCTGTGCACGATTCACAACGAGCGGTTCACGATTCGCCTGGTCGACCGGATCCGCGAGAGCATCGAGGGCGGCTACTTCGATGAGCACAAGGCGGAGACACTGGGCCGCTGGAGAGGTGAGGGGATCCGGTAATAATCACCGAGAGTCAACGAAGCTCGGCCTATCTCTGGATCCTCCATCACTACCGACAGCATCCTCGGCTGCGGTTACTCCGACATCCGTCCGATTTTTGGCGAGTACTACGGCAATCCACGCGGACCAAGTCAGCGCTGGAGCCCGTCGAAGCGGAGACGAGCGAATGCCTGCGGTATGCTCACCGTTCCCGAAACCTCCACTGCCCGTGTGGTTTCCGGTGGCTCTCTGATTCGTCTTCTATTGTGTCGTGCTCTTCCTCGAGGAGGTTGTCGTGCGTGTCGGAAGGTTGGTATCGGTCATTGCCGCGGTGATGGTCGCCGCGCTCGCCGCTGGCGGAGGCCCGGCCGCCGGACAGGGCGATTTCCCGCAGGCCGGGCTCACCGCGCACAACAAGTTCCGGGCCAGGCACGGTTCCCCGGTCATGACCTTGGACCAGAACCTGATCAATTCGGCCCAGAAATGCGCGCAGTACTACGTCGACAAGGGCGAGATCGATCACAGCTGCCCTTACAAGAACGGCGCCGGGGAGAACCTCTGGCTCTCAACGGGCGGCATCGCCGACGCCTCGCGCAGTGTCGAGATGGCCACGCAGATGTGGTACGACGAAGTCAAGGACTACGACTACAACGATCCCGGATTCAGCATTCGAACTGGGCATTTCACGCAGGTGGTGTGGAAGGCCAGTACGCGACTCGGTATCGGGTTCGCCTCGGACCACAACAGCGTCGTCGTCGCCCTCTACAACCCACCCGGCAACGTGCAAGGGCAGTTCCCTCAGAACGTGGTGCGCCCGCGCTGAGCACGGCACGCCGGCCTCGCCCATCTCGGTGAGGCCGGCGCCGGCCTGCTGGAGCTGATGGCGGAATCGCCCTCGGGGGTGTTGCCGGGAATTTCGTCAGGTGTGCAGCGGATCCACTTCGGTCGGCGCGTAGCTCGGTTCGTGCTTCTTGAGCAACGCGATCACTCGGTAGGTGATCGGGAGCACGAACACCTCGCAGAGGGTCTTCCAGATGAAGCCGACGATCACATAGTTGATGAACTGCTGCCAGGTATCGATGCCGATGGCGCCCGCGGCGATCGAGCAGAAGATCAGCGTGTCGGCGAACTCGCCGACGATGGTCGATCCGATCAGCCTGGCCCACAGGTACTTTTCCTTCGTCCGCTCCTTGATCAGCACCAATGTCGCGGAATTCAGCAGCTGGCCGACGAAGTACCCGGCCAGGCCCGCGATGACGAGCCGAGGCGTCGTCCCGAGGACGGTGCGGAACGCCTCTTGGTTGTCGTAGAAGCTCGCGGCGGGCAGCCGGATCGCGATGGCGAAGCACACGACTGTCAGCAGCAGGGCGGCGAAGCCGTAGTAGATGGCCCGCCGGGTGGCGCGGAAGCCGTACACCTCGCTCAGCACATCGCCGAGGATGTAGGCCAGCGGGAACAGGAAGAATGCGCCGTCGGTGGCGATCGGAAGGATTTGCAGCGGCCCCAGCGACACCGACCGGTCGCCGAAGAACTCCACCCCCTTGGTGGCGCAGATGTTGGAAATGATCAGGGTTGCCGTGAAAAGGGCCACGATCGGTGCGTAGTACCCCCGCGCTACCTGGGCAAATGCCGCGTGGTCCGCGGGGCGTCCAGGCCCGCCGTGCTCTTGTGTGGTTTTCGACTCACTCACCCGCATCATCCAACCAGGTTGTGGAATACGCTGTAGCAATGACGAATCCCGGGGACTCCGACGAGTGGTGGAAGCAGTACGGTGGCCAAGGCGTGTCGCCGGAGTCCGGGGGACAGAATTCGGTCCCGCAATACCCGAGCCCGGAGCAGCAGCCATCGGGCTACCCGTCGGCGCCGCAGTACCCGGTGCAGCCGCCCTCGCAGCCGATGACGCCGCCTCCGCAGCCGCAGTACCCCTCCTACCAGCAGCCCGCGCAGCCGTACCCGCAGCCGCAATACGGCTACCAGGCTCCGTACCAGCCCTACGGAGTCCCGGCGCAGGGCACCAACGGCATGGCGATCGGTGCGCTGATCTCGTCGCTGGTCGGGTTCGTCACCTGCGGGCTCGGCTCGATCGTCGGCATCATCCTCGGCGTGATCGCGTTGAACCAGATCAAGCAGAACGGCCAGGAGGGCCGCGGTATGGCGCTCGCGGGCATCTGGATCGGCGTCGGCGCCATCGTGCTCGCCATCCTGTGGTTCGTCGTCGTGATCATCGCGGGGACGACCAGCACGTAGTTCACCGGACGAGTCGAGCCATCGAGGTGCCACTCGCGAACGAATGGCACCTCGTCCGGCTCACGCGCAGTTGTAGGTCCCGCGTGTGACTTCCGTCGTCCCCGCGAACGTGAGGCCATGGGGAATGACCCGGATGCCGATGCAGTTACCGTTCTCGTAGTAGGTACCCGCGTCGACCGCGATGTCGGTCGCGACGAGCGCGATCACTCCCGCGCAGACGGTACCCGCCACATTGAGGGGAGCGCATATCAGGCCGGAACCGGCACCTACCAGCCAGCTCTTGTCTCTCGCGCTACGTGTCTGCGCGCGATCGAGCCGGATCGTGCAAGTAATGTTCCCGCAATCGCTCTGCGTCGATTGTGCTCCCGCCGCACCTGCCGGCAGGACGGTGCTCATGCCGAGCACCGAGCCGACGAGAACGGTGGCGGCTGCCGCTGATCTGATGATGTTCATGCCGAGACTCTCTGTTATCGCTGCTGACGGGGCCCGCGCGAACAACTCGAGGCGCTACTCGGTTGCCTGGCCGTACGCAGGCTGACCGGACCAAACAGGTCCAAAAAGTCACGCGCTGCCATCTGGCGAATCCCCCCTTGACCTCACTACGCGGCCGCGTGGCCGGAGTGGGTTAGTACGATCCTACTTTCACGATCCGGACAACGATAGGCATTATCGAATCGATGTAGACGTATTTATCTGTCGGACAGAACGAATCAGGCGTAAGCGGTATGTGATCCCGCTTGTCCCTCAACAAAGAAAGCGGGTGTGCGCTGGTTCAGCGCACACCCGCTTCGCGGTTCCGGGCCTTCGGCGGATCAGGCCTTCACGACCTGGGTGCCGCCGGCGAACTTGTCGTGCCAGCCCTGCTTGTTCGGGTCCTGCTCGATGGTGATCGCGATGTAGATCGCCAAGCCGAACGATGCGAGGGCGCCGATGCAGTAGACGATGTTCAGGGCGACGAAGAGGTTCCGCTTGAGCGAGGTCTGCGGGTCGATCTTCGCCGCGCCACCGGGAGCAAGCACCTTCAGTCCGAGGATCTTCTTGCCGAAGGTGGCGCCCTGGGAGGTCTCCAGCAGCACGTAGTAGCCGACAATGACGACGTAGGCGATGGCGGTGGCGAGAATGCCGCCGATGAAGCCGCCGACGCCGTACGCGACCAGCCAGTAGACGATGCCTGCCGGAATGCCGCTGAAGATGGCGTCGAGGACGCGTGCTCCGAACCGGGTCAAGAGGTCGCCGGGTTGTCCGCTGTAGTTGTTGAACCCGGGCTGCTGCGGGTACTGACCGTAGGGTTCCTGCCCGTACTGCGGCTGCTGCTGCCCGTACTGCGGCTGCTGTCCGTATTGCGGCTGCTGCTGACCGTACTGCGGCTGTTGCCCGTATTGCGGCTGCTGCTGGCCGTACTGGGGCTGTTGCCCGTATTGCGGCTGCTGGCCGTACTGGTCGCCCCCCTGGGGGTACGGCTGGCCGTACGGCTGCCCGCCCTGCGGATACTGGTTGGGGTCGTACCCACCGCTTGTCATAGTTGTTTGTCCTCGTCGATTGATCAGTAGTTGGACGATGCGTACGTTACGGACATGGGCTGCTTCGCAACAACCCGTCCACGTCGAATACCGACGGTTCACGGGGTAGCCGCCGGGTGTCGAAACGCTCGAGTAGCTCGGACGACGATGTCGCGGTGAAGCCGAGCGAAGCGGCCAGTGCCGAGACTACTTCCTCCGGCGTGTTGCCGAGCGCCAATCGTTCGCGGAGTGTCACCGCCCCATCCCGTTTCGCCAGCCGCCGCCCCTCCGAATTGAGCACCAGCGGCACGTGGGCATAGTGCGGCACCGGCAGATCGAGCAGCGTCGCAAGGTATGCCTGTCGCGGGGTCGATGGCAGCAGATCGTCGCCGCGAACCACTTGGTCGACGCCCTGCGCCGCGTCGTCCACCACGACGGCGAGGTTGTAGGCGGGGAGGCCGTCACCGCGCCGTAGCACCACGTCGTCGACCGGGCCCCGGTAGCGACCGTGCAACTCGTCGTGCACCTCGAACTCGGTGGCCGTGGCGCGCAGGCGGAGTGCGGCCGGGCGGCCCTGCGCGCGCAACCGCTCGCGCTCCAAGGGAATCAGGGTGCGGCAGGTTCCGGGGTAGGCGCCAATCGGTCCGTGCGGCGCCGTCGCTGCCTTCTGTATTTCCCTTCGCGTGCAGAAGCATTCGTAGGTGAGCCCGGCGGCGGTGAGGCGTTCGATGGCCGCCGCGTACTGCGGCAACCGATCGGACTGTCGTACCGCGGGCCCGTCCCAATCCACGCCGATCGCGGCGAGATCGTCGAGCTGCCGCTGCTCCGCACCGGGCCGCACTCGATCAAGGTCATCGATCCGGAGCAGGAAGCGGCGACCGGTGGAACGAGCGAATGCCCATGCCAGCAGTGCGGTGCGGAGATTGCCCAGGTGCAGGTCCCCGGACGGGCTCGGCGCATACCGGCCCGCACCCGGCTCAGTCACGGGCTCGTCTGATGGACGATGAGAAGCGCACCTCGGCCATGGTAGAAGCGAGGCGATCAGCCGCGCAGACGCGGCCGCAGGTCGGCGTCCGCCGGTTCGCCGCCCGCTTCCAGCGTCGCGAGCAGAGCTTCGGCGTGGGCGACCAATCCCGGGAGGTCGATATTGTAGGGCGCCTGCCCGCTCTCCGGTCGGTATGCCGTCATTCGCGACACCGCGCGGGCGAGCAGTGTACGCGCCCCTTTGGGATTTCCGCGCTGTATGTGCGTCAGACCGACAGCGAACTGCGCGAGCGCCTGCCACAGCATCCGCTCGGCGAACGATCCGTTCTTCCATGCGGCCTCTAAAACCTCGTGTGCATTGAATGCGAGTCCCTCGTCCAGCAGTTGCTGGGCGAAGGTCAAGGTTTGCTGGGGTGGAAGATCGAGATCGTCCGGAATTCGGGCAACTCCGGTACTGCCGGGAGGCAGCGGACGCCCGAGGCGGTCGCGCGGACGGGCATTACGGGCGCGACCTGCGTCGTCTCGCTCGCGTTCGACCATAGGTTCCATCATGCACGGCCACTGTGCCGCCGTCGACGCGGCCCTCGGCCGGATGGGAATTGTCGGCCGATAACAGAGCAATCACATCCGTTAAAAACATTGTGGTACGCCAGTGTTTGGAATGAATACCTAGGATCGGCAATGTTCCCGCAACCCCGTTGCTTCGCAAACGTGTGTGGTTGCGATGATTGAATAGGCAAGAGCCGGGCAAACTTTCGAAAGACCTGCTAGTGTTACCGCGCGGGGACGGGCCCCGTGCGAGGTTAATTTCCTCTCGAACTCGATGTGCGATATCGACGCACCGGGAAAGTGGGCTCCGGCAAAGGGTGCACCACGGGATTCGGCTTTCCAGTCGGATGCCGCTGCTAGCTGGAACGATGTCAGGAGAAATCTCGCTCTCGACGCAGCAAAGGAGCTAGTACCGTGGAGGTTGGTTGGACGGGCGCTGTATGGCGCAAGAGCACATACAGCGGCCCGGATGGAGCGTGTGTGGAAGTCGCTTTTCTCGTCGACGGCCGTGTCGCGGTTCGTGACACCAAAGCCAGTGGACGCGGTCCGGTCTTGGCGTTTGCGCCGGGTGAGTGGGATGCATTCCTAGTGGGGGTCTCGACGGGAGCGTTCCGGTGCGGATGAACTGCTCCGGATTCGCCTGAACAAGGCAAAGCGGGCCCCGGGTCGTATCGGACTCGGGGCCTTCGCGGTTTTCGGGGCGGGTCGGGTGCCGAATGCTCAGTGGGCGGAACCGTTTCCGTCGCCGTTCGCCCGTTCCTGAACCTTGCGCAGCACCGCGAGTTGCTTGCGTTCCTCTTCGTGCTCGATCTCGAAGTGCTTCGCGCTCTCGTCCCGCGGATCCGCGCGCAGGAAGCTGCCGGTGCCCGGCTTGCCCGCCGCGCCCAGCTTGCTCATCTTCTTCGGCACGGGCGCGCCCTGGTACTCCAGCGGAACAGGGTGGCCGTGCTTGTCCACCGGGCCGAGCGGCTGGTGCACCTCGATGTACTCGCCGTGCGGCAGGCGCACGAGCACGCCGGTCTCCACCCCGTGGTCGAGCACGGCCCGGTCGCTGCGCTGTAGGCCGAGGCAAATGCGGTAGGCCAGGAAGTAGGCGATCGGGGGCACGAGCAGCAGGCCGATGCGTCCGGCCCAGGTCGTCGCGTTGAGCGAGATGTGGAACTTGTACGCGATGATGTCGTTGACGCACGACAGCGTGAGCACCGTATAGAACGCGATGGCCATCGCGCCGATGGCCGTGCGAACGGGCACGTCGCGGGGGCGTTGCAACAGATTGTGGTGCGCGCTGACGTCGCCGGTGAGCCGCTTCTCGATCCAGGGATAGGCGATGAGGACGACGAAGACCAGCCCCATGATCACGGCGACCCAGAAGACGGCGGGCACAGTGTAACGGCCCAGGTACAGCTCCCACGGCGGCATCAATCGCGCCATGCCGTCGGTCCACATCATGTAGAAGTCCGGCTGCGAACCCGCCGACACCTGCGACGGGTTGTACGGACCGAGGTTCCAGATCGGGTTGATCTGGAACACACCACCCATGAGGCCGACGATGCCGAGGGTGAAGGCGAAGAACGCGCCCTGGTCGGCGGCGAACACCGGCACGATCCG